>JAYPTI010000063.1:0-16947 GCA_038133505.1 Alphaproteobacteria bacterium | reverse complement strand
CCCAACGCCAGTATCCTTATGGGTGGCCGGGAGGGGGAGCGGGCCGGTGCCGCCGATAAATCACGCGTCGACGTTGAGGACGATCTTTCCGAAATGCTGGTTGGCGCGCATGTGCTCGACCGCGTCGATCACGTCGTTGAAGGCGAACTCGCTGTCGATCGGCAGGGTGAGCTCGCCTGCCTCGACCGCGCCCCACAAATCCTTCTGCATCGCCTGGACGATGTCGCGCACCTCCTCGACCGAGCGGGTACGGAAGGTGACGCCGATATAGTCGATGCGGCGCATGGCGTGCAGGTCGAAGTTGAACTCGCCGGTGAAGCCGCCGAGGCGGCCGACATTGACGATGCGGCCCAATATTTTCGTCGCCGCCAGGTTCTGGTTGGCGACGTAGCCGGAAATCTGGTCGACGATCAGGTCGACGCCCGCGCCGCTGGTGGCGTCGAGCACCTGCTGCACCCATCCGTCGTCGCGCGAATCGACGGCGAGGTCGGCGCCGAACTCGGTCAGGCGCGCGCGGCGTTCCGGGTTGGTCGACGAGCCGACGACCAGCGACGCGCCCATGGATTTCGCGATCTGCTGGCCCATCAGCCCGACGCCCGAGCTCGCGCCCTGGATCATCACCGCTTCGCCCGGCTTGAACCGGCCGGCGGTGACGATGGCGTTGTGCATGGTCTGCAGCGCGACCGGCAGCGTGGAGGCCTGCGCCCAGGTCATGTTGTTGGCCGGCAGCGGCACGGTGCGGCCCCAGTCGGCGGTGGCGTATTCGGCCCAGCCGCCGCTGCCAGAGCACATCACCCGGTCGCCCGGCTTGACGTTCGGGACCTCGGAGCCGACCTCGACCACCTCGCCGGCGAACTCGATGCCGACGGTCGTGCCCGGCCCGCTGTCGCGGCCGTGCGCCATGCCGCTCGCGACCATGATATCGGCCCGGTTGAGCCCGCACGCCTTCACCTTGACCAGCACCTCGTTGGGCGCCGGTTTCGGCTCGTCGATGTCCTGGATGCCGAAGCCGTTCTGGCCGACCACCGCCGCTTTCATGACGCATTCTCCCCTTGTGTCCGGCCGGATCATATCAAGCGCCGGATGACGTGTCCCGCGACCCTGTCTTTGCCCGGCGGGCCTTGCCGGGCGACGCCCGAGCGACCATCATCCGGCCGGGGGTGAGGAAGTAGAATGGAACCCGAATACGATGTCGTGATCGTCGGCGGCGGCCCCGTCGGCGTTGCGCTGGCGGTCAATCTGGGCCTCCGCGGCATTTCCTGCGCGCTGGTCGAGCGCCGGCTGGAGCCGCAGCGGATCCCGAAAGGCCAGAACCTGCTGCAGCGCTCGGTCGAGCATTTCTACTACTGGGGGATCGACGAGGAGCTGCGCGCGGCGCGCGTGATGCCGCCCGAATTTCCGATGAACGGCATCATCGCCTACGGGAGTCTCACCACCGACTGGTGGTACGCGCCGCCGCTGCGCGAGCTTCTGAACAAGTACTATTTCCTCGAGAACGAGCGCCTGCCGCAATACCGGATGGAAGAGGTGCTGCGCCGCAAGATGGCGACGCTGCCGAACGTGCACGCGCGCTTCGGCTGGCGCGCCGAGGATATCGAGCAGGAAGCCGACGGCGTCCGGGTCACGGTGCGGGAGGAGGACGGCGACGGCGAGGCCGTGCTGACCGGGCGGTATGCGGTCGGCTGCGACGGCGCGCATTCGGGCGTGCGCGAACGTATCGGGATCGAACGCGGCGGCGCCGACTACGACCAACTGATGGTGCTCGCCGTGATCCGCTCGCGTGAGCTCAGCGACATCCTGAAGGAGAAATTCCCAGAACGCTCCACCTACCGCGTGATGCGCGAGGACCTCCACGGCTACTGGGAGTTCTTCGGCCGCGTCGACGTCGAGGAGGGCTGGTTCTTCCACGCGCCGGTCCCGGCGGACACCACGCGCGACAATTTCGATTTCCACGGGCTGCTGCAGCGGGTCGCGGGCTTCGAGTTCGACTGCGACTTCGACTATGTCGGCTTCTGGGACCTGCGCATCGCCGTCGCGGACCGTTACCGCGTGGGCCGCGTGTTCATCGCGGGCGACGCGGCGCATTCGCACCCGCCCTACGGCGGCTACGGCCTCAACAACGGGCTGGAGGACATCGTCAATCTCGGCTGGAAGCTCGAAGCGGTGCTCAAGGGCTGGGGCGGCGAAGCGCTGCTCGACACCTACAGCGAGGAGCGCCGGCCGATCTTCGAGGAGACGGGCCGCGACTTCATCGCGGGCCGCATCGAGACCGACCGCGCCTTCTTCGAGAAGTACAATCCCGAGAAGGATGTCGAGGCGTTCGAGAAGGCCTGGGAGAGCGAGCATGCCGGCGCGGCCGCGCCGCGCGTCCTGACCTACGAGCCCAACTATGAGGGCTCGTCCGCCGTCGACGGCCCGCCCGGCGCCGTGTGCAGCGCGCACGGAAAGCACAGCTTCGAGGCGCGTCCCGGCCATCACCTGCCGTCGCGGGTGCTGTCGGACGGCCGCAACGTGTTCGAGGCGTTGAAACCGGGCTTCAATCTGATCGCGCTCGACGCGCCCGGCGGCGCGGTGGCGGCGTTCGACACGGCGGCGCAGGCGGCGGGCCTCCCGTTCGACAGCGTGACCGACAGCTTCGACGGCGGGCGCGAGGAATACGGCGCGCGGCTGATCCTCGTCCGGCCCGACCAGTACATCGTGTGGACGGGCGATGCGCCGCCGGCCGACATCCCGGCGCTGCTACGCAAGGTTTCGGGGCGCGGCTGATGGCGGACGCCCAGAAGCCGAACGGGACGCGCGGCTACAACGACCTGCAGGACCACCTGCGCGCGCTGGATGCGGCGGGCCTGCTGACGACCATCGACGCGCCCGTCGACAAGGATTGCGAGCTGTCGCCGCTGGTCCGCTGGCAGTTCCGGGGCGGCATTCCGGAGGCCGAGCGCAAGGCGTTCCTGTTCAACAGGCCCACCGACGCGGCCGGGCGCGACTACGGCATTCCGGTCGCGGTCGGCGCGCTCGCCGGCAATGCGGCGATCTATTCCGTCGGCATGGGGAAGCCGGTCGCGGAGATCGGCGACTGCTGGGCGCACGCCATCGCCAATCCGATCGCGCCGGTCGAGGTGACGGACCCGGTCTGCCAGGAGATGGTCTTCGAGGGCGACGCTCTCCTTGCGGGGAACGGTCTCGACACGCTCCCCGTGCCGGTCTCCACGCCGGGCTACGACAGCGCGCCCTACATCACCGCCACCGCCTGCATCACGAAAGACCCCGAAACCGGTATCCAGAATCTCGGCACCTATCGCGGCGGGCTGAAGGCGCCCGACCGCATAGGCCTCAAGCTTTTCATGAACCTCGGCCAGGGCGGCACCGCGCACTGGGAGAAATACCGCGCGCGGGGCGAGCCGATGCCGATCGCCATGGTCGTCGGCTGTCCGCCGCCGGTCGCTTACGTCGGCCCGCAGAAGCTTCCCCTCGGCGTCGACGAGATGGGCGTGGCGGGCGGCATCGTCGGCGCGCCGATCCGCGTCGCGCGCGCCAGGACCGTCGACCTGATGGTGCCCGCCGAGGCGGAGATCGTCGTCGAGGGACTGCTGGATACGGAATATTTCGAGCCGGAGGGCCCGTTCGGCGAGAGCCACGGCCACATCAATCTCGAGGAATACAATTTCATCTTCCGCGTTACCGCGATCACCCGGCGCGCGAACGCGGTGTTCACGTCGATCATCAGCCAGGTGACGCCGTCGGAATCCTCCGTCATCAAACGCGTCGCCTACGAACCGCTGTTCTTCTCGCACCTGACGTCGCAGCTCGGCATTCGCGGCGTCACGCGTGTCGCCATGCACGAGCCGCTGACCAACCTCCGCAAGGTCGTCGTCGTCCAGGTCGCGCGCGGCACGGCGCGGACCGAGATCTGGCGGGCGCTCTACGGCGCGATGTCGTTCCAGGGGCCGGTCGGGAAGTATCTGATCGCGGTCGACGAGGATATCGATCCCGACAATCTCGATGCGGTGTTCTGGGCGATGAGCTACCGCGCCAATCTCGCCGCCGACTGCGAGATCGCACCGCACCGCCCGCGCGGCCACGGCCCGCCCACGGCAATGGCGGAAGACGCGACGCTGCTGATCGACGCGACGCTCAAGGCCGACATGGCGCCGGTGGCGCTGCCCAAGCGCGAATATATGGAACGCGCGAAGGTCTTGTGGGAGAAGCTCGGCCTGCCGCCGCTCAAGCCCGAGGCGCCGTGGCACGGCTACGAGCTCGGCGACTGGTCGGAGGAATGGGACCGTATCGCCGCGCGCGCGGCGGAAGGCGGCTGGCAGGCCAACGGAGAGCGGTCCGCCCAACAGCGCCGCAACGACGTTTCCCCGAACACCGACATTCGAAAGGTGCCGCCCGCGTGACGAACCCCCTGTCGGCGCTGCCCCCCGTCATCCTCGGGCCGCTCTGGATGGTCTCCGCCGGCGTCGGCTACACGCTCGCGTCGGCGTGCACGCGCGCGCTGTCGGACGACTATTCGACGATCCAGCTCGCCTTCCTCCGCTGCCTGATCGCCGTGCCCTTCTTCGTCCCCATGCTGATCCGGAACGGCATCGGCGTGATGAAGACGACGGTCTTCCCGATGCATCTGCTACGCGCCGTGCTCACCTACGGTGCGATGCTGACGTGGTTCTTTGCGGTCAGCGTGATCCCGGTATCCGACTATACGGCGCTGCTCTACGCCCAGCCGATCTTCACGATCCTGTTCGCAATGTATTTCCTCGGCCAGAAGGCGGGGCCGCGCACCTGGGTCGCGGTGGCCGCCGCGTTCGTCGGCGCGATGATCATCCTGCGGCCCGGCTTCCAGGTGATCAATCTCGGCATGATCGCGGCGCTCTCGACCGGCATCCTGTTCGCGGCGATCAACACGACGGTGAAGATCATGTCGCGGACCGACTCGTCCGCCGTGATCACCGCCTACGTCAACATCCTGGTCCTCGTGCTCTCGTTCGTCCCGGCGCTGTTCTTCTGGAAGGACCCGCTGTGGGATGACGTTCCCGCGATCCTCGGTATCGGCGTCTTCGCCCTGTTCGGCCAGTACGCCATCACGCAGGCGATCTCGACGGCGGATGCGCGCATCGTCCAGCCGTTCGACTTCTCGCGCCTGATCACAGCGGCCATCGTCGGCTGGATCGCGTTCGGCGAGGTGTCTGATCTCTATACCTGGGCGGGCGCGCTGATTATCTTCTGCGCCAGCTACTACGTCGTCGCGTTCGAACGGAAAGGCAGTCACTGATGGCAACGTACAAGGTCGCCGTGATCCCGGGCGACGGGATCGGCAAGGAAGTCGTGCCGGAGGGGCTTCGCGTGCTCGAAGCGGTCGGCGGCAAGTTCGGCATCGACTACGATTTCACCGAGTTCGGCTGGAACTGCGACGATTACGCGAAGACCGGCCGCATCATGCCGGAAGACGGCATCGACCAGCTGCGCCCGTTCGACGCGATCTTCCTCGGCGCCGTCGGCATGCCGGGCGTGCCCGACCACGTGTCGCTGTGGGGCATGCTGATCCCGATCCGCCGCGAGTTCTTCCAGTACGTCAATCTGCGCCCGGCGCGCTTGCTGCCCGGCGTCACCTCTCCCTTGGCCAACCGCGGTCCCGAGGACATCGACATGATGATCGTCCGCGAGAACGTCGAGGGCGAGTACTCGCAAATCGGCGGCCGGCTTTATGAGGGCACGGATGCCGAAATGGCGGTCCAGCAGGCGGTGTTCACCCGCAAGGGCTGCGACCGGATCATCCGCTACGCGTTCGAGCTTGCGCGCACGCGCCCGGCCAAGAAGGTCACCTCGGCGACCAAGTCGAACGGCATCATCTATTCGATGCCCTACTGGGACGAGCGCTTCGCCGCCGTCGCCGCCGACTATCCCGACATCGAAACCGACCAGTATCACATCGACATCCTGACGGCGCGGTTCGTGACCAGCCCCGACTGGTTCGACGTCGTCGTCGGTTCGAACCTGTTCGGCGACATATTGTCGGACCTCGGCCCCGCCGTCGCGGGCTCCATCGGCATCGCCGCGTCGGGCAACATCAACCCCGAGCGCGACCACCCGTCGATGTTCGAGCCCGTCCACGGCTCCGCGCCCGACATCTACGGCCAGGGCATCGCCAACCCGGTCGCCCAGATCTGGTCCGCGGCGATGATGCTGGAGCATTTCGGCGAGAAGCAGGCGGCGGACGCCATCGTCACCGCGATCGAGAACGTGCTCGGCGACGGCGGACCCAAAACCCGCGACCTCGGCGGGCAGGCGTCGACCGTCGACGTCGGCAAGGCGATTGCGGCGGCGATCTAGACATTTCCGGTGGTTCGTCACCGTCCCGAATTCCCACAGATTTATTCCCCCGGGCCTGTCCCGGGGGCCCATTGGAACGGCCGTGTCGAATCCGGCCATGGACCTTCGGCACAAGGCCGAGGGAATAACTACTTGGAAACGACAGAACGTTTCCGGAGAAGCTCATGATCACCCTCTACGCCTGGCCGACGCCGAACGCGCACAAGGTTTCGATCCTGCTGGAGGAACTCGGCGCGCCTTACGACGTCGTCGCCGTCGACATCAACAGGGGCGCGCAGTTCGAGCCGGACTTCCTCGCCATCAGCCCCAACAACCGCATGCCGGCCATCGTCGATCACGACCCGGCGGACGGCGGGGCGCCGGTGTCCGTCTTCGAATCCGGCGCGATCCTGATCTATCTGGCGGAAAAGCACGGCCGCTTCCTGCCGGGGCCCGACGACATCCGCGGGCGCAAGACCGTGCTCGAATGGCTGATGTGGCAGATGGGCGGGCTCGGGCCGATGGCGGGGCAGGCGCATCACTTCCGCCAGGCCATGGGCGGCGTCGAGGTGCCCTACGGGATCGAGCGCTATTCGAACGAGGTCCGCCGGCTCTACGGCGTCATGGAGCGGCGTCTGGCCGCGACCGAGTGGCTCGGCGGCGCGGACTATTCCATCGCCGACATGGCGTGCTGGCCGTGGGCGCGGCCGTCGGGGCGTCAGGGCGTCGAAAAGGCGAGCTTTCCCAACGTGAAGCGCTGGTTCGACGCGATGTCGGCCCGGCCGGCCGTTCAGGAGGGGATGAAGCTCCTCGAGGAGTACCGCGGGACGCGCGAGATGAGCGCCGAGTCGCGCGCGATCCTGTTCGGCGAGCGCCAGCTCGGCGGCGACGAGTGATCGACAGCTGGTTCAACTGCCCTCACTGCGGGACCAACGTCACCGCGACGCGGGACGATTGCACGCGCTGCGGCGGCGATCTCAAGACGCTGCCAGACGGCAGCCCCAATCCCGCCCAGACCAACCAGTTCGTCAAGGCGATGCAGATCGGCAACGTGATCGACAAGGCGGTTTTCGTGGTCGTCCTGCTGATCTTCGCCGGTTTGTTCGTCCGGTTCCTGTTCTAGGGCGGATTTGGGGCGGGAGCGGCCGGACCCGCCTGTTGTCCGTGCCCCGGAATTCCTCTATTTCCTTCCCGTATCACCCTTGCACACACCGAGCGGCACATGGAGAGCCTGTCCGAACGCATCTGTTTCAATCTCGCGAAGTCGAAGGTCCTGAAGCGTCAGGAAGGCAATGCGGGGGAGCGGTCCGCGACCTACGATCAGGGCGCTTACGGCGACTGGCGCAAGGAAGAGCTGCAGAACCAGTATCTCGACCATTTCAGCTTCGACGACATCCGCGGCAAGGACGTGGTCGATTTCGGCTGCGGCGGCGGCGAACTGGCGATCCTCGTCGGCGAGAACGGCGCGAAGAGCGTGCTCGGCCTCGGGGTCGACCGGCACCAGTTCAGCCTTGCCAGCGGCCGGGCCGAACGCGGCGAGACGCCGTCCAACGTCGAATTCCGGCTGTCCGAGAGCACCACGTCGATCGACCTGCCCGACGAGTCGGCCGACGTCATCCTGTGTTTCGACGTGCTCGAACACATCCTCGACTATCGCGAGATCCTGCCCGAATGGCGGCGCGTCCTGCGTCCGGGCGGCCGCGTGCTGATCTGGTGGATGCCCTACTATCATCCGTGGGGCCATCACGTCGAAAGCCTCGTGCCGCTTCCGTGGGCGCACGTGGTGTTCCCCGAGAAGGCGGTGCTCAGCACCTGCGCCCGCATCTACGACATGCCGGAATTCAAGCCGCGCATCTGGGACCTCGACGACGCGGGCAACAAGAAGCCCAACAAGTGGCTCGGCATGGAAGAGCTGCCGACCCTCAACAAGTTGACCATCGCCGGGTTCGAGAAGCTGTGCCGCGAGACGGGTTTCGGCTTCGCGCGGCGCGAGATGGTGCCGATCAGCAGCTCCGGACCGGCCCGCACCGTCAGTTCGGCGCTGATCCGGCTTCCCAAGATGCGGGAATTCTTCCCCAGCGTCGCGATCTACGCCCTCCAGAAATAAAGGCTGGAAACGGCCGACGGCGTTCAGTGCGCCGACGGCGCGCCGCCGCGCCGCGTTTCCTCGCGCACGCTGTACCAGTTGGCGGCGAAGATCACCGCCGCGCCGACGGCTGTCCACGGGCTGATCGCCTCGGCATAGATCAGGAAACCGATCAGCGCCATGAACGGTAGCCGCAGGAAGTCGAGCGGGAAGATGATCGTGATGTCGGCGAGCGACAGGGCGCGGGCCATCGCGTAGTGCGCCCACAGGCCGGCGAATCCCCAGACGAGGATCCACGGCGCGTCCTCTAGGCGCGGCGCGACCCAGTCGAAGACGAAGACTGCGGGGATCAGCCCGGCGGGAAGCTGCAGCAGGTTCATCCAGAAGATGATGCCCTGCGGGCTGTCGGTGCGGGTGAGATACTTCACCAGAACGCCCGATCCCGCATAGAGGAAAGATCCGGTGATCATCACCAGCCCGGCGATATTGAAAGCCGAGCCTTCCGGCTGGAGGATGATCAGGACGCCCGCGAAGCCCAGGATCGTCGCAACCCATTTGTGCCGCCACATCTTCTCGCCGAGGAACATCACGGCAAGGAGCGCGGTGAACAGCGGGATCGAGAACTCGATCGCGGTCAGGTCCGACAGCGTCAGATGGACGATGCCGTAGATCCAGCAGATCTGCGCCCCGAACTGGATGACGGCACGGCGCAGATGCCAGCGGAACCGGTGCGTCCGGATGTCGGCGAAGCGCTTGCGCGCGAGGAACGGCAGGACGACCAGCACGCCGATCGCCGAGCGGAAGAACAGGATCTGGAAGGTCGACATGTTCAGGCTGTCGAGGCCGCGCGCGGCGATCGCCATGCCCGCGAATCCGGCCATCGTCCCGCAGAACCACAGGACCGCCTGCGCCAGCGGCGGCAGCGGGATCATGCCTTGACGGCCCGGGTTTCCCGGATCACGGAATAGTAGTTCCCGCCGAAGATCAGCGCCGCGCCGATCAGCACGTAGACGCTCACGCCCTCGCTGTAGAACAGCCAGCCGGCCAGCGCGGCGAGCGGCAGGCGGACGAAATCGATCGGGATGCAGACCGACGCGTCGGCGAGCTGGAAGGCGCGCGCCATGCAGTAATGCGCCGACATTCCCGACAGGCCGATGGCGACGATCCAGGGGGCGTCTGCCCAGATGGGCCAGATCCAGTCGTAGATCAGCAAAGCGGGCACAAGCGCAAAGGGAAGCTGGATGACCTGCATCCAGAACACGATCACCCAGGCGGGGTCGGTCCGCGTCAGCGATTTCACCATCACGTTTGACGCGCCGTAGAACAGCGCGCAGAGCAGGACAATCAGCGCCGCCTCGTCGACGATCTCGATACCGGGCCGCAGGATCACCATGGTGCCGACGAATCCGGCGACGACGGCGACGATGCGGTGCGGATGGGGCTTTTCGCCGATGAAAAGCATGGCGATGATCGCCGTCCAGATCGGCATGGTGAATTCGAGCGCGGTGACGTGCGCCAGCGGCAGCAGCGTCACGCCGATCACCCAGCACCACTGGCCGCCGAAATGGACCGCGTTCCGCGCGACCTGCATGCCGAACCGCGCCGTCTTCACGCTGCGGAAGCCCATATGCCACGCGACGAGGCACATGACCGGAATGCCCACCAGCGAGCGGAACGACAGCAGCTCGAAGCTCGACATGCGGCTCGACAGCTCGCGGACGGAAATCATCATCAGGATGAAGGACGTCGCGGTGCCCAGCATCCACAGGGCCGCAATCGCCGCATCGCCGCGACGGGTCTCCGTCGCCGGGTTTTCTGCCATCTAGGTCGCTTTCCCCGCGCCCGCGCGGGTTTCGCGCCGGACGATGAAATAGGTCGACGCAAAGATAACCGCCCCGCCGACCCATGCCCATACCACCGGTGCCTCCGAAAAGCAGATATAGGCGCCGAGCGCGACGAGCGGCAGCTTGGTGAAATCGACGACGATGATCAGGCTCGCATCCGCCTCGCCGAGCGCGCGGGCGAGAAGCCAGTGCGCCAGCGTCGCCGCGCCGCCGAGCGCGATCAGCCACGGCAGGTCCGAGAGGGCGGGTACCGAGATGCCGCCCATGAATTGCGCGAGGATCAGCGCCAGCGGCAGATGGATCAGGTTCATGTAGAAGACGATGGTGTCGCCCGTCGACTGCCGCATCAGCACCTTGGTCGAGATGTTGGCCCCCGCGTAACCGACCGCCGAGACCAGCGCCGCGACGGCGGCGAGGCTGACCGGCGCGACGCCGGGCCTGAGGATCAGCAGGACGCCGGCGAAGCCGATGGCGGTGGCGATCCAGCGCGCGGTATCGACCCGCTCGCCCAGAAGCAGGATCGCGAACAGGATCGTGAACAGCGGAATGGTGAACTGTAGCGACATGCCGACCGACAGGTTGATCTCGCCGATGGCGTAGAACCATCCGGCGACGCCGACGAAATGCATCAGGTTGCGCAGAAGATGGCCGCCGAAATGCCGGGTGCGGAACAGCGCGGCGCCGGACCGCAGGAACACCGGCGACAGGATCAGGAGGCCCATGAACGCCCGCCAGAAGGCGAGTTCGCCCGCGTTGAACCGGTCCGACAGCGATCGGACAAGCAGCACCATCGACATGAACACGAACGCCGACAGCAGGATCCACACGAACCCGCGCGCGTTTCCGGACAGCGCCCCGAACCAATTCCGGATCGCGCTCATGGCGTTTCCCCGGCTTTCCGGCGCGCTGCCCGGCTCTCGCGGATGGCGATGTACCAGGTGCTGGCGAAGATGATCGCGCCGCCGACCCAGACCCAGATTTCAGGCACCTCGCCGAACAGCGCGAACGCGATCGCCGCCGTGAAGGGGAGGCGCAGGAAATCGATGGGCGCGATCACGCTCGCGTCGGCCCGCCGCAGCGCCATGGTGAACATCAGCGGCGCCAGCGTGCCGAGGATGCCGATCACGGCGATCGGCAGGATGTCGTCCGCCGTCGGCGGCACCCACGTGTATATCGCCGGCGGGATGCACAGCAGGCCGATGAGCGCGTTGGTGTAGAAGGTCAGCGCCAGCGGCGTCTCGGTCGTCAGCATCTTCTTCAGATAGATCACGGTCGCGCCGTAGAGCAGGGCGGAGGCGAGGATCATCGCCTCCGGCAGGCCGACCTCGGTCATGCCGGGCCGCAGGATCACCAGCATGCCGGCGAAACCCACGCCGGTCGCCGCGACCCGCCGCCAGCCGACCTTCTCGCCCAGCAGCAGCGCCGCCATCAGGAGGACGAACAGCGGCAGGGTGAAATGGATCGCGACCGCCTTGGCGAGCGGTACGATCCCGATGGCATGGAACCACAGCACCATGCCGGTGAAATTCACGACCGCGCGCTGCGCGTGCATGCCCGGCCGCTGGGTCTTGAGCAGGTGCAGCCCCTTCCACAGGTACCACGGCATCATCAGCGATACGCTGACCGCCATCCGCCAGAACACGATCTGGAAGGCCGACATCGTGTCGGTGAGAGACCTGACCGCCGAATGGACGGACGCGAACAGCACCATGGCGGCGACGGCGATCAGCACGCCGGTCAGCATCGCTCGGGAGCTGTCGGAGGTAGGCGCGGCGGCGCCAGGGACGGTCATTGCGGGAAAATACCGGGTTCGGGTCGCGACTTCCCTAAAATTCTGCCGAATGCCCGGCCGCGGGCGGGCCGAACGGCTCATGGAGCCCCGGATTTGCGGGCTTTCGCCCGTCCCGCCTCGCGCGCCGTCACGTGCCAGGTGCTGACGAAGATGATCGCGGCGCCCACCCAGACGAAGACGTCGGGAATCTCGCCGAACAGCGCGAAGCCGAACACCGCCGTGAAGGGAAGCCGCAGGAAATCGAAGGCCCCGATCAGGCTCGCATCGGCGGACTTCAGCGTGGTCGCGACCAGGAACGGTGCCATCAGCCCGCAGACGCCGAGGCCGAGGATGGGCAGCACGTCGTCAAGCGTGATCGGTGCCCAGTAGTATGCCGCCGGCGCGATGCACCACAGGCCCATGAACAGGTTGGTATAGAAGGTGACCGCGAAGGCGCCCTCGTCGCGGACTATGATCTTCAGGAAGATCACGGCGCCCGCATAGAGCACGGCCGATCCGAGGATCGCCATCTCCGGCAGGCCGATCCCGATCATCCCGGGGCGCAGGATGATCAGCACGCCGGCGAAGCCGACGAGCATGACGAGCCCCCGCCTGGAATCGATGCGCTCCTTCAGGAAGAACCAGGCGAGCAGCGCGATGAACAGCGGCATCGTAAAATGGATGGCGATGCCCTTCGCCAGCTCCACATGCTTCAGCGCCCAGAACCACATCACCATGCCGACGAAATTGAAGGTCGCGCGGGTGAAGTGAAAAACCGGCCGCGGCGACTTCAGGCGGTAGAACCCGGCCCAGGCGAAATAGCAGCATGCCATGGCGACGCCGAGCGCCGCGCGGATGCCGACGATCTGATAGGCCGACATCGTGTCGGACAGCAGCCGGACGGACGGCGGCACGGCGCTGAACAGCGCCATGGCGACCGTGGCGATGGCGGCGCTCTGGACGGCGACGGGCAGGGCGGAGAAACGTGTGCCGGCGGACGGACGGACGGGCGGGAGGGTCGGCGGGACCATGACCTACCCTATAGGCGCTTTACGGTGCGCCGACTACGGAGATGTTCGGGAAGCGGCCGGACCGATCTAGTTGTCGCAGGTCGCCGGCTTCTGCCAGCACGCGGCGACTTTCGCGTCGAGCGCCCGGACCTGTTCGTCCGGGAGTTCCTTCGCGGCCATCGACTTTCGCCAGGCGTTGTCCGAGGCGGCCTTCTTTATGTTTGCCTCGTAAACGCGCGAAGAGGCTGCGAGATTCCTATCCACGAGCCCGATCTTTTCGGCGACCGCCGCCCACAGATAAGCCTTGGCGAAGTCGCGCGGAACGTTGCGGCGTCCCCGACTGTAAATCTCCGAAAGGTTGGTCATCGAAATCGTATCGCCGTGCGCCGCGGCCTTCAGCCACCAGTCGCGGGCCTTGGTGTGGCTTACCTCCGCGCCCTGGGCCAGTGCGTACATGTATCCGATGCTCCGCATCGCGTCCGGATCGTTTTTCTCCGCGGCCTTCAGCCGCCACATAAAGGCCTTCTCGTAGTCGCGCTCGACGCCGATGCGCTCGGCATACATGCTGCCGAGCAGCGACTGGGCCTCGGGAATACCGGCTTCCGCAGCCTTCTGAATATAGCCCGCGGCGCGTTCCACATTTCTGTTTCTGACTCTTCCCTGCAAATAAAACTTCCCGATCATCAACTGGGCTTTCGCAAAGCCCTGTTCCGCCGATTTTTCGAGCAGGCCGGCGGCTTTTTCAGGGTCGCGCGGTGCGAGTTTTCCCCCGAGATACGCGCGCGCCGTCCAGTATTGCGCGTACTGATTGCCGAGCTCTGCGGATCGTTCGAGAAACGTGAATCCGGCCGCTTCATTTCGCGCGAGGCCTTTTCCCGCAACGAGTCGGCGTCCCATGATGTAGAGCGCTGGCGCGTAATCGGCTTCCGCCGCCGCCCGGTACAGCTCGACGGCCTTCGCGTCGTTCTTCGGAAAGCCCAGGCCGCGTTCGCACATCCGGGCGAGCTGGCCCTGCGATTTCGCGTCCCCCGCCTTCGCGGCCTGTCCGAACATGACGCCGGCTGCGGGATAGAGCTTCGCCTTGAGAAGCTGCATTCCGGTCTCGTAGGGCGTTGCCGCGAACGTCCCGCTTGCGGAGGCGAGGAGAATGAAAACGACGGTTGCAATCCTGATCATGTCGGAATGATGCCCGATCCGGGCCGGATTGCAAATCGTCAGGCGGCGTTACGCGCGCCGCAGGGTGATCAGCGCCGCTTCCGGCGGGCAGTTGAAGCGGATCGGCATGACCGAGACGCCGACGCCGGTGGTCGTGTAGCCCGTCATGTCGCCGCAGGTCCACAGGCCGCGGGCGTACCTGGCCGCCGTCCGGATGTTCGTCAGCAGCGGCCGGCCGCCGGGCAGGCAGATCTGGCCGCCGTGCGTATGGCCGCAGAGATAGAGCGAGACGCCGGCCGCGGCGGCCTGTTCCGGCATCTCAGGCGAATGGACGAGCAGGATGCGGAAGCCGTCCGGCATGCCGGCGAGGCGGGCGGCTGCTTCGTCGACGGGCTGGTAGGCGTGGACGTCGTCGAGACCGATCAGGACGATCTCGTCCGCGCCGCGTCTCAGGACCCGGTGTTCGTTGACGACCAGGTCGACGCCGGCGCGCCGCAGCGGCTCCATCATCGTCGCGAGGTCGTGATTGCCCATGATGCCGACGATGCCGTCCCTCGCCCGCACGTGGGAGAGGATGCGCGCCATCGGGGCCGCCGCCTCGTCGTGCGTTCCCGTCAGCCGGTAGCGGTAGTCGCCGGTCAGCACGCACAGGTCCGGCTCGATGCCGAAGAGCGCGCGCGCGACGGAAGGCTCCAGATCGATCGGCCCGTCGGCGTGAAGATCGCTCATCTGCAGGATCGTATAGCCGTCGAACGTGGCCGGCAGGCCGGCGAGCGGGATCTCGAGCCGGGTGAGCCGGATATCGAGCGCGTTGCGGACGCCGCGCCCGTGCAGACCCGTCAGCTTGAGAAAGGCGAACGTCGCATCGAAGCCGCGCCGGAAGAACGGCCGGACGACGCGGCTTTCGAAGACGTTCGACGGCACGCGGCGGGACCGCGGGGGTGCGGGATCCGGTGGCTGGGAAGCGGAAGTCACGGGCCGGGTCGGCGACTCATCGATAGATCGGGATGCCGCCGATGCGGCGGTCGATCTCGGCAACGAGCTGTTTGTAGGCCGTGCTGTTGCGGTCGCCGTAGCGCGACTTGAACTCGGCGGCGGACAGGCCCTCCGGGAGGTCGCTCACCTTCGGGAAGAAGTCCTCCTCCCTGGTCGCCTTCGATATGACGCCCTGAATGCGCCGCGCCGCCGATGCCGACGACAGCGCCACTTCGGCGAAGCGAACGCCCGTGCGGTCGGCGCCGATGTCGGTGAAGCTGAAACCGCTGGCCTTGCCCGAATCCTGGACTTCCTTGGCCTCGCCGATGAAATCCGCGATGCCGCGGCCGCCGGAGGCGGTCAGGCCGGCCGACAGCAGGAAATGCTGCACCCAGTCGTGCCGTCCCTCCAGTCGCACATGGCCGGTGCCCGGCGGGAGGCCTTTATATTTGCCGCCGCGGACCTCGCCGACGAAGCGTTCGAGCCGGATGTCGCCGAAGAACATGCCGAGCGCGAAGATCGCCGCCTTGTTTTCCTCGACCGGGTCGCCGTTCCGCGACCGCTCCGCCGCCAGGGCGAACATCGGCTGGAAATAGCGCGTGAACGAGACGCGGCCGCTTTTCGGGAGCTTCTCGTAGGCCTCGTGGATCCGCTCCCAGTAGATGCGCGTCAGCTTCGGGTCGCCCGCGACGACCGTTTTCTTAGCGGCGCTCTTGAGCTCGTCCAGCAGGCCGTCCTTCGGATTGTAGACGATCTTGATCCGGTCGCCGGAGACGCGGATGCTCCTTATCGTGTCGAGAAACGCCTTGCCGCGGCCGGGCCCCGCGAGCTGGTCCATGACGAGGATGAAGGCCGGCCGCACGACGGCGGACGGCACCTCGATCTCGCCGATGCTCATCCGGCCGATGCGGACGCCCTCTTCGGACGATTCCACCAGCATCCGGATGTTGACGTAGCGCCCGAACGGATTGTCGGGCACCGGAATTTCGCCCGTGATCCCGGCAAGCAGGCCGTAGCGGCTCGGCGCGACGCAGGCCTCAAGCATCGGCGCCCCCGACAGCGCGCCGGTCAGCCCGGCGTTGATCTGCTGCGGCGTCGCCGTGATTTCCGTGATTTTCCCGTCGGGCAGGTTGCGCGGGTCGTACTGCTTGATGAAGTCCTGCGCCGACTTGATGTCGCGGATGCTGAGTTCCGCCTTGGTGGCGACCAGCGGCTTGTCCTCCAGCCCGTACCACGCGATCGCGGGCGAGGCGAGGATGCCGATGATGATGAGCCACAGGGCAATACGGATGACGATCATGTTTCGGGCGGTTCCGGCCGGTATCGACTGGCGACGGCGCGCAGTACATACCGCGGCCGTTGCGATTGTGTAAACGCGGCGCGCCCGCCGCATTGCTCCGCCAACCCTGGCGCCAACCCGGAAAGCCGCCCTGTCCCGTGCCCGGTCCCGTGAACCGGCTCATGCCGGGCACGGCCGGTCTTCTTCAGGAAACCGGTTCCGTTATCCGGACGGGCAGGCAGCCCTGCTCGGGCAGTATTTCCCGAAGTTGCGTGCAAAGTCCATCTGCCGATGCCTTTTCGGGGATCGGCCCCGCCTGGAGGCGATGGTAGATGCCTCGGTCGCCGAGGTCGGCGCGCTCGATGATGGGGCTGACCCCGTTGAGCAGCCCCTTGGCGTTCTGGACAAGCTCGTTCCATGCCTGTTCGGCGTCGGCCTCCGAGCGGAACGACGCGAACTGGACGCGCCACTCCTTCGTACGCACCGCCGGTTTGGGCGGTTCGGCAGCCGCCTCGGGG
>JAYPTI010000062.1:15290-16988 GCA_038133505.1 Alphaproteobacteria bacterium | reverse complement strand
GCGTAATGGGCCACAGCATTTGCAAAACAGCATGCAGTCCCTCACTGATCACGTTGCGGTCCTCGGGAGTCTCACCCGGATGACGACCGAGGTCGTTGCACAGCTCCATGATCGCAGCAACGGCTGTATTGAAGGTCTGTCGGCGACCGTAGTCGTCGCTCACTTTGGCGATGGTCTCGTGGATCTTTCTGCGCAGTGTTTTTTGTTCTGCGGTGAGCGATTCCGCTGACGGGGCGCTCTCGTTGGATCCAAAATCATGGATCAGGCGCCACAAGCGCTTGATGAAGCGGTGTGCACCCTCCACCCCGGAGTCTGACCACTCCAAAGACTGTTCCGGTGGTGCGGCAAACATACTGAACAGACGCACCGTATCGGCGCCATAGCGGTCGATCAAGGCTTGCGGGTCAACCGTATTACCCTTTGATTTTGACATCTTGGCGCCATCCTTCAGCACCATGCCTTGCGTCAGCAGTCGCTCAAACGGCTCATCACTGTCCACCAGTCCTGCGTCGCGCATCAATTTATGGAAGAAGCGGGAATAGAGCAGGTGCAGGATCGCGTGCTCGATGCCGCCGATATACTGGTCGACCGGCAGCCAGTAATCCGCGGAACGGCGGTCGGTGGGCGTCTCTGCCTTCGGCGAGCAGAAGCGGGCGAAATACCACGAAGAATCCACGAACGTATCGAACGTGTCGGTCTCGCGGCGCGCCGGCTTGCCGCAGGTCGGACAGTCGACGTTCTTCCACGTCGGGTGGCGTTCCAGCGGATTGCCGGGCGTGTCGAACGTCACGTCGTCGGGCAGGACGACCGGCAGGTCGGACGCCGGAACCGGCACCACGCCGCAACCGTCGCAATGGATGACGGGAATCGGACAGCCCCAATAGCGCTGGCGCGAAATACCCCAGTCCCTCAGCCGGAAGTTCACTTCCCGCCGGCCGGTGCCAGTGGCTTCCATGCGGCCCGCGATCTCGGCCTTCGCGGCATCGACGCCGAGGCCGTCGAGAAATTCCGAATGCGCGAGGTTGCCCGGCCCGGTATAGGCGGTATCGCCGATCGCGAAATCCGGCTCGTCCTCGGGCACCACGACGGGCAGCACGTCGAGGCCGTATTTACGGGCGAAATCCAGGTCGCGCTGGTCGTGCGCGGGGCAGCCGAAGATCGCGCCGGTGCCATATTCCATCAGGATGAAGTTGGCGACGTAGACCGGCAGCGTACGGCCCTCGATGAACGGGTGCCGGACGCGAAGGCCGGTATCGTGCCCCTTCTTCTCGGCCTGTTCGATCACCGCCTCGGACGTCCCCATCCGCCCGCATTCCTCGATAAAGGCGGCGAGCGCGGGATCGTTCCCGGCTAATTTGCCGGCGAGCGCGTGCTCCGGCGAGATGGCGCAGAAGCTTGCGCCGAAGATCGTGTCCGGCCGCGTCGTATAGACCTCGATCTTCTCGAAGCCGGCAGGGGCCGCCGTCGCGTCCTTCCCGACGACGTCGAAAGCGAACCGCAGCCCTTCCGAGCGGCCGATCCAGTTCGCCTGCATCAGCCGGACCTTCTCGGGCCACCGCTCCAGCGTCGACAGCGCGTCCAGCAGCTCCTGCGCATATTCGGTTATGCGGAAGAACCACTGCGACAACAGCCGCTTTTCCACGGGCGCGCCCGAACGCCAGCCGCGGCCGTCGATGACCTGCTCGTTGGCGAGCACGG
>JAYPTI010000062.1:13150-15280 GCA_038133505.1 Alphaproteobacteria bacterium | reverse complement strand
GTGTGGTCCACCGGATCCCAGTTCACCCACGCTTCGCGCCGGTAGATCAGGCCGGCTTCGAGCATGTCGAGGAACATTTGCTGCTCGTGCCCGTAGTAGTCCGGGTGACAGGTCGCGATTTCGCGGTCCCAGTCGATCGACAGGCCCATCATCTTGAGCTGCCGGCGCATCGTATCGATGTTTTCGTATGTCCACGCCGCCGGGTGGACCTTCTTTTCCATTGCGGCATTTTCGGCCGGCATGCCGAACGCGTCCCACCCCATCGGGTGCAGGACATTGTATCCGCGGGCCCGCTTGTAGCGGGCGACGACGTCGCCCATCGTGTAGTTTCGGACGTGGCCCATGTGAATGCGCCCCGACGGATAGGGGAACATCTCCAGGACGTAATATTTTGGCAGGTCGGAAACGTCGTCGGCACGGAACGTGCCGGCCGACTCCCATTCCGTCTGCCAGCGGTTTTCCGCTTCCTTGAAGGCGTATCGCGCGGGGGCGTCGTCGGTGGCCATCGGGTCGTCTGTCTATCCGTCGGGAGGAAGAGTGTCATCCGCCGTGCGGATGCCGTGCGGCCTTATACGCAACTTTCCCGGCGATTCAAACCGTGCTCGGGCATGCGCCCCCGGGACCGTCAGTTGGCGTCGGTCCGGGCCGCAAACCGGAGCTGGCGCGCCCGCGTCAGGATCTCGTTTTCGAGATTCGTCGCCGTCTTGGCGGTTACCGGAGCGTCCGCCCAGATTTCCGGGCCCTTCCGATTCTGGCGGAATACAGAGACGCGGACACCGTCCGCCCTCAATTCGCGGTCAAGGATGAACACGTTCATCTTGAAACGTTCGTCCGGCGTTTCCGGCGGCGAATACCAGTCCGTAATAATGACGCCGCCGAACGGGTCCGCAGAGGCGAGCGGCATGAAGGAAATCGTATCGAGGGTCGCGCGCCACAGATAGGAGTTCACGCCGATCCCGCCGCCGCCCTGACCGCGATCGTTCCCGTTGCCGAAGATGTCGAACAGCCCGCCTTCGCCGGTTACGGAGCCCTGCGGCAGCGAGGAATAGCCCCGTCCCGCGGTTTCGGGGACGCTAGCCTCGTCCGCCGGGGTTGTGCCCTCGCACGCCGCCAGCCCTCCGAGCAGGAGCCCGGCGATCGCGCCGCGGAGGACCCGACCGGGCGCAAGGCCTGCGAACCGCCTCCGACGTTTGCCGCCTTCCGAAATGCTGTGCTTCATGACTGCGGATTCGTTCCCGACCGTTGCTCCGCGCACCGGGCCGCTGGGCCCGAAAGCGGGACCCCACACTTATAGATTAGGAGGTCCGATTTCAACAAATTAAGCGCGCACCGCGGGATTGCAATCCTGCCCGGTTTCGCCGAGCGGCCGTGCCGTTAAATTTCGTTACCCGCGCCCGCCCGGCGGAGTGTTGCGATTTTGCCACATATCGTGATGCAATTACCACGAATCCGTTTTGTTGTTTGAATTGGTGACAATTTTTCGGTTAGAACCACATGGCTTGACAGCAACTACATCCCACTTAGGAGGGGAAAATGAACAAGCTCGGAAAGATTACCGCAGTTTCGACTGCGGCTCTATTCGCTGCGTCCGCCGGTGCGATGGCACAGGACAAGGCATCCAAGCCGTCGATCTCCGTCGGCGGTTACATGGACCAGAAGTTCTCGGTCCACAACTACGACAGCACCTTTGAGGCCGCCAACGGCAAGACGGCGAACTGGGATCAGCGCAACGACACCGAAGTGTATATCCTCGGTTCGGTTCAGCTGGACAACGGCATCAAGATCAAGACGCGGGTCGAGCTCGAAGGCTTCACGATCAACGACACCACCAACGACGGTTCGAACTTCGTGAACGGCACGTCGTCCCAGCCTGACATGGTCGACGAAGCCTTCATGGACATTTCGGGTTCGTTCGGCTCCGTCCGCCTCGGTTCGGCCGACCTGGCCGGTAAGCGCATGTCGACGGGCCATCAGGCCACGTTCTTCATGAACGTCGGTGAAAACACGCGCTTCAACATCACCAAGGTGATCCTGAAGCCGAGCACCGTCAGCAACTCGGTCGTCAGCCAGCTGGACCTCTCGAGCGACGGTGAAGGCGTTTCGTACGTTTCCCCGCGCTGGAACGGCTTC
>JAYPTI010000062.1:0-13050 GCA_038133505.1 Alphaproteobacteria bacterium | reverse complement strand
ACCGAGGAAGACATCGTCGAAGCCGGTGTCCGCTACATCATGGGCCCGAATGCGTTCAGCATCGTCGGCGCATGGAGCGAGATGGACAGCACGGACACGGCCGTGAACGGCGACGAAACGAAGGCGTACTCGATCGCCTATCGCCGGACGCTCGGCCCGGGCGTGACGTGGCACAACACCCTTCACATCGCCAAATACGACAACGGCGCTGCGGGTGCGGCCTCGAGCACCTCGAACGACGGCTATGCCCTCACGACGGGTATCAAGGTCAGCTTCTAAAGCCTGAAGCCGATACGAACAGGAAGGGGCGGCTTCGGCCGCCCCTTTTCTTTGCGGTCTGCGGGTCTCGCGGGGCAATTTCCCTACATCAAAGGATTTATTAACCAATTCCGGGTGTATGGTGTTTCCCATCGCTGCCAGGCTCCGACATGACCCCTCTGGACACTCTCGAAAGTCAATCGATCTATATTTTCCGCGAGGCCTATGCGCGCGTGGACCGGCTCGGCCTGCTGTGGTCGCTGGGCAAGGATTCGAACGTCATGGTCTGGCTCGCCCGCAAGGCGTTCTTCGGGCACGTGCCGTTTCCGGTCTTGCACGTCGATACCGGCAAGAAATTCGACGAGATGTACGCGTTCCGCGATCGTTATGCCGCCGAATGGGGGCTTGAGCTGATCGTCCGCGACTGTCCGCCGGTCGAGGAAATGGACCCGTCGCTGCCGCCCGCCGCGCGCTCGGCCGCCCGCAAGACGGCGGGTCTCAACGCCCTGATCGGGGAGCGGGGTTTCAAGGGCGTGATCGCCGGGATCCGGCGCGACGAGGAGGGGACCCGCGCCAAGGAGCGCGTTTTCAGCCCGCGCGGCGACGGCAATGTCTGGGATTTCCGGAACCAGCCTCCCGAATTCTGGGACCAGTATCGCACCGACGTTCCCGAAGGCTGCCATCTCCGCATCCATCCGCTGCTCCACTGGTCCGAGCTCGACGTTTGGCGCTACATCAAGCGCGAGAACATTCCGCTGGTCGATCTCTACTTCGCGAAGGACGGCAAGCGTTACCGCTCGCTCGGCGACCGCGATATCACGTTCCCCGTCGACAGCGACGCGGCGACGATCGACGAGGTGATCGCCGAATTGCAGACGACCCGCGTCGCCGAACGGTCCGGCCGCGCGATGGATCACGAGGCGGAGGACGCGTTCGAGCGGCTCCGCGTCGCGGGCTATATGTGATGGCCACCGCTTACGCCCAGGCGGCATACCGTCCGTTGCTCAAGGTTGCCGTCGTCGGCCATGTCGATCACGGCAAGTCGACGCTGGTCGGGCGGCTGCTCAACGACACGGAGTCGCTTCCCGACGGCAAGGTCGATGCCGTCGCCGAAATGTGCCGCCAGCGCGGCATGCCGTTCGAGTGGGCGTTCGTCACCGACGCGCTCCGCGCCGAACGGGATCAGGGCATAACGATCGATGCGAGCCACATCCGCTTTTCGGACCGCAACCGCGACTACGTGCTGATCGACGCGCCGGGCCACCGCGAGTTTCTCAAGAACATGATCTCGGGGGCCTCCGGTTGCGATGCCGCGCTGGTCGTCATCGATGCCGAGGAAGGCGTGCGCGAACAATCGCGCCGGCACGGCTATCTTCTCCATCTGCTGGGCGTTCGCCAGATCGCCGTCGCCGTCACCAAGGCCGACCGGATCGAGTTCGATGCGGCCCGCTTCGGGCAGATCGAGGCGGAGTTCCGCCGGCTTCTCGAGGAGCTCGGACTGTCGCCGACGGCGGTTGTGCCGGTGTCCGGCCGCGACGGCGACAATATCGCGTCGCGCTCGATGAACACGCCGTGGTACCGCGGCGGCACCGTGCTGGACGCGCTGGCGGCGTTCCAGCCTGCGGCGCCCGCTGTCGACCGGCCGCTCCGGATCCCGGTTCAGGACGTCTATAAGTTCGATACGCGGCGGATCATTGCCGGCCGCGTCGAGTCTGGCCGGATTTCCGTCGGCGACGACATCGTCTTTTCGCCGTCGAACCGCGTCGCCCGCGTCAAATCGATCGAGGGATGGAGCGTCGAGTCGCCCATCCTCTATGCCGAGGCCGGCTATCCCGTCGGCATCACGCTCGAGGACCAGGTTTTCGTCGAGCGCGGTGAAGTGATCAGTCACCTCGTCGATGCGCCGATCGAGACGAACGTCCTGCGGGCGCGCATCTTCTGGCTCGGCGACGAGCCGCTGTCGGTCGGCGACCGCTACCGGATGCGGCTCGGCACGGCCGACGTCCAGGTCGACGTCGAACAGGTCGAGCGCGTCGTCGACACGTCGGTGCTGCGCGCGGCGGATGCGAAATCGGTGCCGAAGGATTCCGTTGCCGACGTGGTACTGCGGTCGCGCGCGATGCTCGCCCTCGACCCGTCGGAGAACAACCCTCAGACCGGACGGATCGTTCTTGCCCGCGGCGACGACCTCGTCGGCGGCGGGCTCGTCGACATGGACGGTTATCCCGATCAGCGCCAGCTCATCACGCGGCGGTCGACCAACGTCACGGCCGTCGATCATGCCGTCACAGAAGAGATGCGCATGGCCCGCAACGGCCATCGCGGCGGCGTGCTGTGGTTCACCGGGCTTTCCGGCGCCGGCAAGTCGACCATCGCGATCGAGCTCGAGAAGCTGCTTTTCCAGAAGGGCTATCAGGTCTACGTGCTCGACGGCGACAACGTGCGTCACGGGCTGAACGCCAATCTCGGTTTCTCGCCCGAGGATCGCGCGGAGAATATCCGGCGGGTCGGCGAGGTCGCGGCGCTGATGTCGCAGGCCGGATTCATCGTGCTGTCGGCTTTCATCTCGCCCTACCGGTCGGATCGCGAACGCGCCCGCCTCGCCGCCGGCAACGAGCGGTTCCACGAGGTCTATGTGTCCGCGTCGCTCGACGTGTGCGAACAGCGCGACCCCAAAGGGCTCTACAGCCGCGCCCGGTCCGGAGAGATTGCCGATTTTACGGGTATCTCCGCGCCTTACGAGCCGCCCGAGGCGTGCGAAATCGAGATCGACACCGCTGCGCTCGATCTGACCAGGTCTCTCGACAAGATCCTGTCCTACATCGAACGCCACTTTCCCTACGCGCCGCGCGACTGACGCGCGCCGCGCCCGCTGCTATCATCGCGGCGCCATGACGGATACCGAATTGAACGAGCGCGTCGCCGCCAACCTTGCCGACGTGAACGCGCGGATCGCCGCCGCCGCCCGCGATGCGGGCCGCGCGCCCGGAGACGTTTCGCTGGTCGCGGTTTCGAAGTCGCACCCGCAGGCGGCGGCCCGGGCCGCGCTCGAGGCGGGCCATCGCGTCTTCGGCGAGAACCGCGTCCAGGAAGCGCAGGAGAAATGGCCGGCGCTCAAGGCGGAATTTCCCGATGCGCGGCTCCACCTGATCGGGCCCTTGCAAACCAACAAGGCGGACGATGCCGTCGCCCTCTTCGACGTTATCCAGACGCTGGACCGCGAACGGCTTGCCCGGGTGCTGGCAAAGGAGATGGAGAAGCAGGACCGGCGGCCGGATCTGTTCGTCCAGGTGAATACCGGCGAAGAGCCGCAGAAGGCGGGTATCCTGCCGCTCGAGGCGGATGCATTCGTTCGCGCCTGCATCGGCGACTTCGCGTTGCCTGTCGTCGGGCTGATGTGCATTCCGCCGGTTGACGAAAACCCGGCGCTGCATTTCGCGCTGCTCGGCGAGATCGCCGAGCGCAACGGGCTCGCGCGCCTCAGCATGGGCATGTCGTCGGACTACGAGGTCGCGGTGCGTCTCGGCGCAACCGAGGTCCGGGTCGGTACCGCCATCTTCGGCGCGCGGCCCGCCCGGCAGGACTGATCAGGGGCCGTCGACGATTACCAGCCGATCGTCGTCCGTCCAGCGGGACAGGATCGAGATCAGGTCTTCGCGCGCGAATGCAATGCAGCCTTCGGTCGGCGGATAGTCCGGCCCGCCCGCGACATGGACGAAAATCGCGCTGCCGGCGCCGGGGACAGGCGGGGCGCTGTTGTGGTCGGTTACGACGACGATGTCGTACAGGCCGTCGTCGCGCCACAGCCGTTCGTGGCGGGCGGGGTGGGGCAGCCGGACAGGCCTGTTGTAGTCGGGATGCGCGGGATCGTCGCACCATCCGTCGTCTTCGTGGATCGGCGATATCGGCAGCGTCGTCTCGAATGGCTCGATCCGGTCGGGCCGGAAGCGGATTCCCGTCAGGCGAAAGCGGCCGACCGGCGTCGCCCCGTCCCCTTCGCGCTTGTCAGCGCGAATTCCGCCGCGGCCCCCGGCGCAGCGGTAGGTGATTCCGCCGTAAACGGCGGATCCGTCTCCGGAAACGATCAGATCCATGAACCGCTTATAGACCAGCGGGCGGGTTCAGCGCGAGCGGCGGCTCAACGGTTGGGATTGTAGCCCTGCGGTATGGCCGGGTGGGTCGACTGGCCGGCCTGGTAGCGGTCCAGCGCCGACTTCATCACCGCGGCATACCATTCCGGGCTCGCGTTCCGGGGCGGCAGCATCGGGTGGTGCGGTGCCGCACTCTCGTCCGCTGCCTGCGGCTGCTGTTTCCTTTTCGCATCCGCCTGTGCGTTTGCGTCCGGCGCGGCCGCCTGCCGCGTCATCTGCTTCTCGGCCCAGCGAGCGACCAGCGCGTCGGCGCGGGTGCGTTGCGATTGAAGCGTTCCGGCCCGCAGGCGGTCAGCTGCCGAATTCGCCGGCGGGACGGCGGCGGTGGATGCGGCCGATGCCGGGAATACCGCGTTGGCGGAATGCGCCGGGAAGGCCACCTGCGTCGCCCCCGTGGCGGGACGCTTCGACAGGGGGACGCCGAGGGCCGCCGCCGGGTTGAAGGCGATCCGGTTCATCATTGCGGCATCGATCTCGCCTGCCGCGTCGGCGGCCTGTGTGACCGCCGGCGCCGGTGCGGGCGTGCCGGACTTTACCGGTTCGGCCGAGGCGATCGCCGTCGTCGGCTTCTCTTCGTCGCCGAAGACCTCGCTGTAGACGGTCGCGATATGGGTCGCGACGCTGCCACCCGTCGCTTCTTCGAACAATCCGGGTATGCCTGCCACCAGCGCGCCGACCTGGCCGCCGAAAAGGAAGCCGCCGATCGTGCGGGAGGCCATGCCGATCTGATCGCTGGTGATCGCACGGTAAATCGACGATACCACCGGGATATGCTGCAGCGGATTGATGACGTCGAGAAGATCCTCAAAGGACGGGCCGTCGCTGCTCTCCCACAGGCCGCCGGACGCGGTGCGCTGCGTCCCGGGCGCGCCGCTCCGTTCGGGGAGAGGCCGATGCCCGGCAGGGGGAAGATTTGCAATGTTCTCAGCCATGATACGGCTTGGTCAGGTGCAATTTCCGTACCACAACGGCGAGAGCATACCCCTTCGATATTATTGATTAAAAATATCCACCTGCCCGGCGGGGCCGGGCAATTTTTGCCGGTTCCGGCAGAATCCGCCCGCCCGGCCGGCAAGGCGGCCGTTGCCGTTCCGCCGAAGCGCGGGCCCGGGGTCGACCGGCCCGGATTCGGTTAATCGCGATAACGCTCTCGCGAGCGCGCTTGAAACCGCTGAATTTCTCGCCATTCTTACGTCACCGCCGCGTGAACGGTTCGGTTCGCGATCAAAACGGAGAGAAACCAGCTTATGGTCAACGGCAAGACACTCCTCCTCGTAGACGACGACGAAGCGCTCCGCGAGTCGCTGCGGGATCAGCTCATGCTGCATGAGGATTTCTCGATCCAGGAAGCCGCAAACGGTGCCGACGCGATAAAGGTGGCCAAGGAGTCGCCGCACGACCTGGTCATCCTCGATGTCGGCTTGCCCGACATGGACGGCCGCGAGGTCTGTCGGCTGATGCGCCGCGCCGGCGTGAACGCGCCGATCATCTTGCTGACGGGCGCCGATACCGAGGCCGACACGATCCTTGGCCTCGATTCGGGCGCCAACGACTACGTCACCAAACCGTTCAAGCTTGGCGTTCTGCTTGCCCGCATCCGGGCGCAGCTGCGCCAGCACGAGCGTAGCGAGGACGCGATCTTCAATATCGGGCCGTATTCGTTCCGGCCCGCCATGAAGATGCTGATCGATCCGGAAAACAACGACCGCAAGATCCGTCTGACCGAAAAGGAAACGGCGATCCTGAAATACTTGTTCCGCGCCGGCGAAAGCGTCATCGGCCGCGACATACTGTTGAACGAGGTGTGGGGATACAACTCGGGCGTGACGACGCACACGCTGGAAACCCACGTGTACCGGCTGCGCCAGAAGATCGAGCGCGATCCGTCGAACGCCGAGATCCTGATGACCGAACCGGGCGGATACCGCCTGGTACCCTGACCGTCCTTCCTAAAGCGCGAGTATTCCGCCGCCGTCGACGTTGAGCACCTGCCCCGTCACATAGATGGCGCGCTCGCTCGCCATGAACACGACCGCGTCGGCGACCTCGCTTGCTTCGCCGAGCCGGCCGAGCGGGACCCCCGCCGCAGGATCTCCCATACCGGCATCGATCATCTGCTGCTGGCGCTCCGACATGATCGGCCCGGGAGACACCGCGTTGACGCGGATGCCCTTGGGCCCGAATTCGTTGGCGAGGCCCTTCAGGACCAGATTGAGCGCCGCGTTCACGCTGCCACCTGGAAGGTGAATGTTGATCGGCATCCTGCCGCCGGTGCCGGTGATGGCGACGATGGCGCCGCTGCCCGCCTTTTCCATGTGCGGAAGGGCGGCCTGCATGCAGTTGATGTAGCCCAGATACTTAACTTCCAGCGCCGCCCGGAAGACGTCGCCGTCGATCTTGAGAAACGGCCCGAATGCGGGCACCGCGACCGTGGTGGCGAGAACGTCGATCCCGCCGTTCGCGGCGGCGATGGCCGCTGCGGTTTTCTTCGCCGCGGCCGCGTCGGTCACGTCCATCGGGTAACCCGCGGCGTGCGCGCCGGCGGCCTTCAGCTCGTCGACGAGGGCATCGAGCTTCTCGGGCGTGCGGGCGGAGACCGCGAGGCGCGCGCCCTCGCGCGCGAAGCACAGCGCGATCTCCCGGCCGATTGCGCCCGTCGCGCCCGTCACCCAGACCGTCTTTCCGTCTAGTCCCATATCCATCTCAAGTTCCCCTGCTGCGTGTTGTCGGATCAAAGCTGGTTGTGCGGATTGAGCGCGATCAGTTCGGGCGCGGTGCCCGGCGCCGTCGCGGCCGCATAAAGGATCGCGCGCGCCACCTCGACGACCGGCAGCCGGTCCGCCTTGCGGGCGGCGTATGCCGCGACGACCGCGGGATGGTCCGGCGTGTCCATCAGGCCGGTATCCACGAGGCCCGGCGCGATTTCGGTGACGCGCACGCCGTGTTCGGCGAGTTCCAGGCGCATCCCGCGCGTGACTGCCGCGGTCGCGTGCTTGGTCGCGGCGTAGAACATCGTCAGCGGATAGACCTCGCGCGCGAGGACGGACGAGATATTGATGACGTGCCCCCGGCCGCGTGCCGCCATGCCGCGCGCGACGCGTTGCGTCAGCCGCAGCATCGCGTCGACGTTGATGCGCCACGCGCGCTCCCACATGTCGGGATCCGAGTCGAGGAACGGCGCATGGGCGGTGATGCCTGCGGAATTGACCAGGATGTCGACTTCCCCCGCGCCGTCCGCGAGCTCGGCGACGAAGCCGGGATCGGTCAGGTCGCCCGCGATCGTCCGAACGCCGCCGGTCGCTGCGTCGGCCAATGCCGCCAGCCGGGCGGCGTCGCGTCCGGTGGCGACGACCGCCGCGCCGGCGTTCGCGAACAGGCGTGCCGTTTCGAACCCGATGCCAGATGAGGCTCCCGTCACCAGCACGACGCGCCCATCGAAATCGCCGCCGACATCACCGTTCGAATTCATCGCAATTTCGCCATCGAGTGCGCCGTACGGCCTGACGGCATGCGGCTCTCGCCGCCCGCTGCCGGCCCGTCTCCCTTGAATTTCCGCGGCATTAAACTTATTTCCGTTACCGGCCGTAAAAATGCAAAATTCGATGGCGCGCGTCGAGCGTTGTCTGCCTTTCAGAACCCGTCGGCCGGAGGGCTAACCCATTTCGCCTTACCGTCAGAGGCATATCGCGTGAGTGCCGGGAGCGATTTTTTCGTCCGCTTCTGGGGAGTGCGTGGCTCGATCGCCTGTCCGGGCCCCGATACGGCCGTCTACGGCGGCAATACGCCTTGCGTCGAGATGCGGTGCGGCGAGCATCTGCTGATCTTCGATGCGGGCACAGGCCTCCGCGAGCTCGGCGCGCATATCGTCGGGGACGGGATCACCGATGCCGATCTTTTCCTGTCGCACACGCACATGGATCACGTCGCGGGCTTTCCGTTCTTCTGCTACGCCTTCAAGGAGGGCAATGCGCTGCGCGTCCATTCCGGCCATCTGGAGGGCGGGCTGACGACCGAGGGCGTGCTGCGCCAGTTCATGAGCGCGCCGCTGTTTCCGGTGCCGGTCGATATCTTCTCCGCCAAGGTCAGCTACCACGATTTCCGGGCAGGCGACGCGATGGAGCCCAAGCCCGGCGTGTCGGTCTCGACCGCGTCGCTCAACCATCCGCAGAACGCGACCGGCTATCGCGTGGACTTCGGCGGCAAGTCGATCTGCTACGTCACCGACACCGAGCACCGCCGGGAGGGCCCCGACGAGAATATCCTTCGGCTGATCGACGGTGCGGACATCGTCATCTACGACGGCATGTTCACCGACGACGAATACCCCGCCTACGAAGGCTGGGGGCACTCCACGTGGCAGGAAGGCGCGCGCCTGTGCGAGACCGCCGACGTCGGGACCTACGTGATCTTTCATCATTTCCCCGAGCGCACCGACGACGACCTCGACCGGATCGCCGAGCAGGCCGAGGAAACGCGCCGCGGCACCGTCGTTGCGCGCGAAGGATTGACGCTCGCGCCGTGACCGGCGCCGGCGCACCGGCATGATGCCTCCCAAACTGAAAACCCGTTTGCGCGTATGGCGCATGGGCCTCGCCACGCTCTTCGGCGGCAGGCCCGGCGGCTGGTTCGTTCCCTACCGGTACGCTCATACCGTCGATGCGCCGGTGGCATACCCGGCATTGGAGCCCGTTTTCGCGGCCGCCGAGCCGCGTTTCGCGGAAATGCTGCGGGCGATCGACCGGCATGCGGCGTCGCTGCTCGACAACATCCTGTTCGGCAAGGTCGCCTACGGTCAGGCGCGGGGCGCCGAGCGCGTCCGCGACATCGTCGCGCAGGTGATCGACGCGCTCGATCTGCGCGCCGCGGTGATGGAAGTGGGCCTCAGCTACCATGTCGGAATCGCCGGCGGCCGGCTCACCGGCGCCCAGCGCCAGAAGCTCGGCATTGCGCGCGCTGTTCTCAAGCGGCCCGACATTCTCGTTCTGAACGAGGCGACCGCGAGCCTCGACGGCGCAACCCAGACCGCGCTGGTCGACAACCTGCTGAAGGAGTTCGAGGGGCGCGGCCTGGTGTGGGCCGTCCACCGTCCGTCGATGGCGCGACGGTTCGACCGGGCAATCATGTTCCGGTCCGGTAAGGCGGTCGAGAACGACGCGGTCGGGTCGGTTTATCGCCCGGGCACGGCGCTGCACGATCTGATAGAGTCGGAGTGATGCACATGGCGAATTCCACGGCGTCCGGGAGGATGATGTGAGCCTGAACGAGGAAGTCGAGGCTCTGCGCAGCGTGCCGCTGTTCGCGAAGATCGAGCCGTCCAAGCTGAAACTGCTGGCATTCACCAGCGAACGGCTCACCTTTCCGGCCGGCCAGGAGCTGTTCCACCAGGGCGATCCCGGCGATGCGGCCTATATCATCCTGCAGGGCCAGGCGGATGTCGTTGTCGACACGCCCGGCGGAGAGCTGCCGGTGGCCAAGGTCGGCAAGAACGATTTCGTGGGCGAGATCGCGATCCTCATCGACGTGCCGCGGACCGCGACGATCCGCGCCGAGACCGAGCTGACCACGCTCGCCATCACCAAGGACCTGTTCTTCCGGCTGATCAGCGAATTTCCCGAAATGGCGGTCGAGATCATGCGCGAACTCGCGCACCGGCTGGAAGCGACCACCGCCGCCCTGCGGGAGGCGAAGTCCGAAGCGTGAGCCGCCTCGATTCCTTCATCCGGCGAGTCTCCGCGCAGCGCGATTGCCTTAACCTCGCCGCCGACCTGATCCGCGACATTCCCGGACCGGTGATCGAGCTTGGGCTCGGCAACGGCCGGACCTACGATCACCTGCGCGAGCTGTTTCCCGACCGGGAAATCTTCGTCTTCGACCGCCGCGTCGCGGCGCACCCCGACTGCATCCCCGACGACGATCACATGCTGCTCGGCGACATTACCGAGACTCTGCCGGCCGCGGGCAGGATCATCGGCGCCCCCGTCGCGCTTGCCCATTGCGACATGGGCACCGGCGAGAAGGACTCCAACGCGAAGCTCGCCGCCTTCATCGCGCCCGCCGTTTCCGCCCTGATGGCGCCCGGCGGCATCGTTCTCAGCGATCAGGAATACAACGTCGACGGCTGGACCGCGCTGCCGCTGCCCGACGGCGTGCGGCCGGGGCGGTATTTCATCAACAAGGTCGGCGGCTAGCCCTTCAGCTCTCCCGCCACCGGATCGAACGTGGTCGGAAGGCGCGCCGGCAGATCCAACGCTGGCGGCCGGTCGCACGGGTGGAACTCGCCGCCGCCCGCCTCACCCTTGAACTCCCCGTCCTGCCACACCGCGCGGCCGCGCAGTAGCGTCGTGACCGGCCAGCCGGTCACCGTGCGGCCTTCGTAGGGCGTGTAGTCCATCGCGTCGTGCATGAGGTCCTGGGCGATGGTGACCTCTTTCTCGGTGTCCCAGATGACAAGATCGGCGTCGGCGCCGATCGCGATGGTGCCCTTCTTCGGATAAAGGCCGTAAAGCTTCGCGGCGTTGGTCGCGGTCAGCTGGACGAACTCGCAAAGGTCGATGCGGCCCTTGCCGACGCCTTCCGACATCAGCAGCGGCAGGCGCACCTCGAGTCCCGGCACGCCGTTGGCGATCTGCTTGAAATGCGCGTCGGGACCGGCCTTCAGCTTGCCCTCCGGGTCGTCGTAGCTATAGGGCGCATGATCGGACGAGAACACGTCGAATACGCCTTCGACCAGCGCATCCCAGACGATCTCCTGGTTCGCCTCGTCGCGCGGCGGCGGGCTGCACATGTGCTTGGCGCCCTCCATCCCCGGCTTGTCGAGATCGGCTTCGGTCAGGAACAGGTATTGCGGGCAGGTCTCGGCGAAGATCTTGAGGCCGCGCGAGCGCGCCCAGCGGATTTGCTCGATCGCCTCGGCGCCGGAGACGTGGACGATCAGGACCGGCACGTCGACCAACTCGGCCAGTGCGATGGTCCGGTGCGTCGCCTCGCGCTCGACCAGCATCGGCCGCGAGGTCGCGTGGTATTTCGGCGCCGTCAGCCCGGCCGCGATCAGCCGTTCGGCCATCCACATGATCATGTCGTTGTTCTCGGCATGGACCATGACCATCGCGCCGTCGCGCTTCGCCACCGCAAGCACGTCGAGGAACTGACGGTCCGACAGCTTGAGCGCGTCGTAGGTGAGATAGATCTTGAAGCTGGTGTAGCCGTCCTTGATCAGCGCCGGCAGGTCCTGGCCGAGGACCTGCGCGGTCGGATCGGAGACGATCAGGTGGAAGGCGTAGTCGACGCAGGCCTTGGGGCCGGCGCGGCCGTGATAGTCCTGCACGACCTCCCGAAGGGACTGGCCGCGATGCTGGCAGGCGAACGGCATGATCGTCGTCGTCCCGCCGCAGGCGGCGGACCGCGTCGCCGTGAACCAGTCGTCCGCCGTCCAGGTGCCGAACGACGAGACCTGATCGACGTGGCAGTGGCTGTCGACGCCGCCCGGGGTTACCAGAAGACCCGACGCGTCGATCTCGTCGGCGCCCGCATCCAAGTCCGCGCCCAGCGCCGCGATGCGCCCGTCGCGGATGCCGATATCCGCCTCGAACACGTCGCTCGCCGTTGCCACCCGGCCGCCGCGCACCACAAGATCGTAATCAGCCATGTCGCCTCCGCCTTTCCTTTGCGCGTGCGAGCATACGCGGTGTAGCCTTGGCCTTCCAGAATGCCGCCAGCAATACGGGGAACATATGTCCGCTCTCATCGACGAATCCGCCCGGGGCGTCTACGCCATCGCCGCCACGCCGTTCACGGAAGACGGGGCGCTCGACCTCGAAAGCACGCGGCGCATGGTGGAGTTCTATCTCGACTGCGGGGTGGCGGGCCTCACGATCCTCGGCGTGATGGGCGAAGCGCCCAAGCTGTCGGCGGACGAGTCGCTCACCTTCACGAAGACGGTGCTTGAGGCTGTCGGCGGCACGGTGCCGGTCGTCGTCGGCGTATCGTCGCCCGCGTTCAACCCGATGAAGGCGCTGACCGACGCGGCGATGGATCTCGGTGCGGCGGGGGTAATGGTGGCGCCGGCGGGCGGACTCAACACCGACGAGAAGATCGAGCGCTACTTCCATGCCGTCTGCGAGACCCTGCCGGGCGTGCCGATCGTCCTCCAGGACTACCCGCCCTCGACCGGGGTCAATTTCTCGATCGGGCTTCTCAACCGCCTGTTTGCCGATCTCGACCAGCTCAAGGTTCTCAAGCACGAGGACTGGCCCGGCCTCGCCAAGCTGTCCGCGTTCCGCGCCGATGAGGCGGCGGGCCGCCGCCGCAGGGTCTCGGTGCTGGTCGGCAACGGCGGGCTCTTCCTGCCGCTTGAGCTTGCGCGCGGCGCCGACGGCGCGATGACCGGTTTCGCCTTTCCCGAAATGCTGGTCGAGGTGTGCGACCGACACCATTCGGGAGACGCCGCCGGGGCCGAGGATCTGTTCGACGCCTACCTGCCGCTGATCCGCTACGAGCAGCAGGTCGGCATCGGTCTTGCCATCCGCAAGGAAACGCTGCGCCGCCGCGGCGTTCTGGCGACGGCGGCGGTCCGCGCGCCGGGCCCCAAGCTTGCCGATGCCGACCACGCGGAGCTCACGCACCTGCTCGACCGGCTGGAGCG
>JAYPTI010000061.1:15331-17170 GCA_038133505.1 Alphaproteobacteria bacterium | reverse complement strand
TGCCGACGATATCGATTTCGACGCCGGCACGGTCCGCGTCTGGGGCACCGACAAGGAACTCGGTATCGGCGACATCGCGCTGACCGCCTACGTGCCCCACAACTATCCCATCGAAGAGCTCGAGCCCGGCCTCGACGAGAGCGCATTCTACGACCCGAAGAACTTCACTTTCCCGAACGGCTGCCACATCGCCGAGGTCGAAATCGACAAGGAAACCGGCGAAGTCACGGTGGCGTCGTTTAACGCGGTCGACGATTTCGGCAGGATTATCAACCCGATGATCGTCGAAGGACAGGTCCATGGCGGGCTCGTGCAGGGCATCGGCCAGGCGCTGATGGAAAACTGCGTCTACGACGGCGACGGCCAGCTGATCACGGGTTCGTTCAACGACTATTGCCTGCCGCGCGCCGATACGGTTCCCTCCTTCCAGGTTTCCACCAACGAAGGCGCGCCGTGCACGCATAATCCCCTGGGCGTGAAAGGCTGCGGCGAAGCTGGTACTATCGGGGCCGGCGCCGCCGTCATCAATGCGGTGATCGACGCGCTCGGCACCGCCGGCATTCACGATATCGACATGCCCGCCAGCCCGCATCGGGTCTGGCAGGCTTTACAACAATCAAACGGCTAACTGGAGAGGTCGAAACATGTACGATTTCAATTACAAGCGGGCCACGTCGGTCGACGACGCGTCGTCGAGCGTGGGAAGCTCCGATGACGGGAAGTTCGTCGCGGGCGGCATGACGCTCATTCCGACGCTGAAGCAGCGCCTCGCGCAGCCGTCGGACCTCGTCGATCTCGGCGACCTGAAGGATCTCGTCGGCATTACGGTCGACGGCAGCAGCGTCACGATCGGCGCGATGACCCCGCATGCCGTTGTCGCCGCCTCGGCGGACGTCCGGAAGGCGATCCCCGCGCTCGCCAAGCTCGCCGGTCTGATCGGCGATCCGATGGTCCGCAACCGCGGTACGATCGGCGGATCGATTTCGAACAACGACCCCGCCGCCGATTACCCGTCGGCGGTTGTCGGCCTCGGCGCCACGGTTCAAACCAACAAGCGCGAAATCGCGGGCGACGACTTCTTCCTGGGTCTTTTCGAGACCGCGCTTGAAGAAGACGAGCTCGTCACCAAGGTCGTGTTTCCCATTCCGGAAAAGGCCGGCTACATGAAGTTTCCGAACCCGGCGTCGCGTTACGCCGTCGTCGGCACGTTCGTCAGCAAGGGCCCGCAGGGCACCCGGGTCGCCGTTACCGGCGCCGGTCCGTGCGTGTTCCGCCAGAGCGACATGGAAACCGCCCTCGGCAGCAACTTCGCGCCCGAGGCGGTGGAGAACATCAAGCAGGATGCCGGCGATCTCAACAGCGACATCCACGCCAGCGCCGAATACCGGGCGCATCTCGTCACCGTGATGGCGAAACGCGCGGTGGCGGAAGCAAACGGCTGAAACCGTCGCCGCGGTGACATTCGCCGCGGGCCGGTTCGGCGATCTCTCCCGGAGAACCAGAATGTTCCCAACCATACGATGGGGAACATTTCTGGTTCTTCTGATTCCAGCCCTCTACGCGGCTCCGGCAACCGCGCAGGACGGCGCAGCGACCCTCACTCCCGAGCGCCGCGCGATTCTCGAGTATCTCCGCATCGGCGGTTCCGTCGCGCTTACGGCGCCCCACGGGGCAGCTCCCGCGGCTTCGGCATCTTCGATGCCCACGGACATGCCCGCCGCGGCCCCTCCGGCGCAACCGATGGCAGCCGCCCCACCAACGGACAATGACGTGATCCGGCGTTTCCAGCCGGTCCCGATGACGGGCGGTTATCCGGTTTATCAGCCGCCGCCCGCGCCG
>JAYPTI010000061.1:0-15321 GCA_038133505.1 Alphaproteobacteria bacterium | reverse complement strand
CCCGCGCCGTATCCGCCGCCTTCTCCGCCGGCCTACCAGCTCTATCCGACAGCGCAAACGAACGTCACAGAGACCGCCCCGGCGCCAGACGAAAGGCTGGGCCGATACAAGAAGAGCCCATCTCTTTTCTCCAGGGATTACCTCCTCAGCTATCCGCAAAATGCCTGGCGTATCCTGTCTTCGCCTTTTTCGTTCGACCGTGACGACTGGATTACCGTCGCCTGGATCGCGGGAGTTACGGGCCTCGTCATGCTCGCAGACGAGGAAATCTCCGACACCTGGCACGACGACATCAGGTCGAGTTCGACGGACGATCTCTCCGACATCTTCCGGGTATTCGGCGAAACGGAAGCGATCCTGCTGGGCGCCGCTGCCCTGTACGGAAGCGCGGCGATATTCGACCTTCCCCAAGAGCGCGAAGCCGGGTTGCTGGTCGCCCAGAGCTATCAGCTGTCAGCCCTTCTGACCGAAGGGCTAAAACGCTCTATCGGCCGGGGCCGGCCCGAGAACAACCAAAACGACGCGTTTTCGTTTTTCGAGAGCGGCTCCTCAAACCGCTCCATGCCGTCCGGACACGCAACCCACGCATTCGCCGTCGCCGCCACGCTGACCGAGGTGTACGGCGAAGACGCCCCTTGGCTCCGTTGGGTGGCATATCCCACCGCGACACTGACCGCTCTCTCGCGGGTGAACGACGACCGGCACTGGGCGTCGGACGTCATCGTCGGCGGCGCGATCGGCTATTTCATCGGCAAGATGGTCGCACGTTACAGCCCCTTCCGGGGCGAGACAAATATCAGCCTCCTTCCCTTCGCCGATCGCGACGGCGGAGGCGTCAAAATGTTGTATCGCTACTGATTGAGCACTGCTTGAGCCAGCCGATACATTCCTGTAGGTACTTCCGAATGACATCAAAAATGCCTGACTCCGTCGACGGAGTCGTCGATCTCCTGCGCGAAGGCCGTTACGTCGCGGATCGTTCCCTTTCGACCGCCCTGTTTCTTGCGCTCAAACTCGGCCGACCGCTTTTCCTCGAGGGCGAGGCCGGCGTCGGCAAGACCGAAATCGGCAAGGTCCTTTCCGAAGCGCTGGGCCGCCGGCTGATCCGGCTACAGTGCTACGAAGGCCTCGACGTCTCGTCGGCGGTCTACGAATGGAACTATTCGATGCAGATGATCGACATCCGCATCTCGGAAGCGTCCGGGGATCAGGACCGGGACGAGCTGGAAAAGAACATCTTTTCCGAACGTTTCCTCATAAAACGTCCGCTCCTCCAGGCGCTTGAACCCGACATGTCCGGCGAACCGCCGGTGCTGCTGATCGACGAACTCGACCGCACCGACGAGCCGTTCGAGGCGTTCCTGCTCGAGGTCCTTTCTGATTTCCAGGTCACGATCCCCGAAATCGGCACCGTCAAGGCCGCGAAGCCGCCGATCGTCATCATCACGTCGAACCGGACGCGCGAAATCCACGACGCCATCAAGCGTCGCTGCTTCTACTTCTGGGTCGACTACCCGTCGGCGAAGCGCGAGCTCGAAATTCTCAAGGTAAAGGTGCCGAACGCGGCCGAGACATTGACGCAGCAGGTCGTCGAATTCGTCCATCATCTCCGCAACCGCGATCTGTTCAAGTTGCCGGGCGTGGCGGAGACGATCGACTGGACCAACGCGCTGATCCAGCTCGACAAGATCGACCTCGATCCCGAGACCGTGAATTCCTCGCTCGGCGTTCTGCTGAAGTACCAGGACGACATCGAGAAGATCCAGGGCTCCGAAGCGGCCAAAATCCTCGAAGAAGTGAAGGCCGGCATCTCGGCGGAAGCGTAAGCGGCCCCGATGGCCGAGACGCCGACAACCGCAAGCCCGACGCCGGGCATGCAGCTCCTCGACCGGCTCGAGGGGAACAAGCTTGCCCCCAACATCATGCATTTCGGCCGCGTCCTGCGCGCCGCGGGCCTGCCCGTAGGGCCGGGCAAGATTCTCGACGCCACCAACGCCGTGATCCAGGTCGGCGTGACCAGCCGGTCGGATTTCTATTGGGCGCTGCACGCGGTCTTCGTCAATCGCCGCGACCAGCACGAGCTGTTCGACCAGGCGTTCCATATCTTCTGGAAGGACCCGAAGCTCCTCGAACGCATGATGGGCATCCTGTTGCCCGAGGTCGACGGCGGCGAGGCCCCGCCGCCTGAAGAACAGCCGATGCGCCGCCTTCAGGAAGCAATGACGCCGCAGGAGGACGACCGGCCCGAATCCGAACACGAAGAGGAGCAGGAAGAGGAAATCGAGCTCGACGCGGCGATGACGACCTCCCATCGCGAGCTTCTCCAAACGATGGATTTCGAGGAAATGTCCGCCGACGAGATCGAGCAGGCCAAGCGCGCAATCGCGCAGATGCGCCTCCCGATTACCGAGATCCCGACGCGCCGCTTCCGGACGAGCACGCGCCAGGCCCGCGTCGACATGCGCGCGACGCTGCGGGCCGCACTCCGCTCCGGCGGCTCCTCTATCCCCTTGAAATACAAGAAACGGCGGACCCGTCCCCCGCCGCTGGTGATCCTGTGCGACATCTCGGGCTCGATGAGCCGCTACACCCGGATGTTCATCCATTTCATGCACACGGTGACGAACGACCGCGATCGGGTGCACACGTTCCTGTTCGGCACGCGGCTGACGAACGTCACGCGCTATCTCCGGAACAAGGACATCGACATCGCCGTCGAGCAGGTCACAGCGGCAGTCGAGGACTGGTCGGGCGGCACCCGCATCGGCGAGAGCATAGCGGAATTCAACAAGTTCTGGTCGCGGCGCGTTCTCGGCCAGGGGGCGGTCGTGATCCTGATTTCGGACGGACTGGACCGGGATGCGGGCCGGGGGCTCCAGACCGAGATGGAACGACTGCACAAATCGTGCCGGCGGCTTATCTGGCTCAACCCCCTGCTCCGCTTCGACGGATTCCAGCCCAAGAGCCAAGGCATTCAGGCAATCCTGCCATGCGTTGACGAATTCCGGCCGGTACATAATCTTCTAAGTCTGGGGGAACTGATCGATGCGCTGAATCGCGCGCCCCCGCCACGCAAACAAGGAGTGCAGGAATGGCTGACGGCAATGTAAACGGCCCCTCTCTCGACGACGACGTTCTGAACGAAGCGGCGACCTGGCGCCAGACGGGAAAGAACGTCGCGCTCGCGACCGTGGTTTCGACATGGGGTTCTTCGCCCCGCCCGGTGGGCAGTCACCTTGCGGTCGACGAGGACGGAAAGATCGTCGGTTCCGTCTCGGGCGGCTGCATCGAAGGCGCCGTCGTCTCCGAGGCACGCGAAGTAATGGAAACCGGCAAGCCCAAGGTTCTCGAATACGGCGTGACGAACGAGCTTGCCTGGGAAGTCGGCCTCGCCTGCGGCGGGACGATCCAGGTCTATGTCGAGAAGGTCGAATGAAACAGGAAACGCTGACCCGGCTCCTGAGCGATCAGGATGCAAAGCGCGCCGTCGCGCTCGTTACCGAGCTTGAGACGGGCGATCAGAGCCTCGTCTATCACGACGACGCAACCGGCCCTCATGCCGCCGACGCTGCGGTGGTCGCCGCCGCACGCCAGGCGATGCAGGACGACCGGAGCAAGATCTTCGAAATCGACAACCGGCGGGTCTTTGTCGAGGTGCAGAACCCGCCGAAGCGGCTGCTGATCGTCGGCGCGGTTCATATCGCGCAGCCGCTGTCGCGCATGGCGTCCGTCGCCGGCTACGACGTCACCGTCATCGATCCGCGCGCCTCGTTCGCCACCGACGAGCGCTTTCCGGGAATCACGCTCAACAGCGAATGGCCGGACGACGGCATGCGCCAGCTCGATCCGGACCGCCGGACCGCGGTCGTCACGCTTACCCACGATCCGAAGCTCGACGATCCCGGCCTCGAGGTGGCCTTGAAATCGGAGGCGTTCTATATCGGATCGCTCGGCAGCCGGAAAACCCATGCCGGCCGGGTCGAACGGCTCAAGGCGGCCGGATTCACTGATGCGGAAATCGGACGCATTCACGCACCGGTCGGACTCGACATCGGATCCGTCTCGCCGGCGGAGATTGCCGTGTCGATCCTCGCGCAGATCACCGAAGTTCTGCACCGCAAGGCCGAGACGCGGGCCGCCGCCTGACCAGACGATGAAAACCCGCCCATGAAATTCGGCAAGGTTCCGCTGGACGACGCCGCGGGCGGCATTCTCGCACATTCCGTGCGGATCGAAGACGGCACGCTCCGCAAGGGAGCGGTCCTCGACGCCGACGATATCGCCCGTCTCCGGACCGCCGGTCTCGACGGCGTGACCGTCGCCCGTCTCGAAGCCGGCGATCTCAGCGAGAACGAGGCGGCGGCGCGGATCGCCGCACGGCTCGTATCCGACGGCATGACCGCGAGCAGCGGCAACACCGGACGCGCCAACCTCCGGGCGGAGGCCGCCGGCATCGTCGAGATCGACGTCGACGGGATAAATGCGATGAACGCCGTCGACGAAGCGATCACCATCGCGACGGTCCGGCCCTTCGAGGCGGTCAGCGCCGGACAGGTTGCCGCGACGGTGAAGGTGATCACGTTCGGCGTCGCCGGCGCCATGGTCGACAAATGTCTCGATATCGCCGGAAAGACACCGCCCCTTCGCCTCGCCCCCTTCCAGGACTGCCGCGTCGGCCTGATCCAGACCACGCTGCCCGGCCTCAAGCCCGGTCTGCTGGAGAAGGCCTCGGAGAGCACCGCGACGCGCCTGTCGGAACTCGGGGTCGCGCTGAACAGCGAGCGGCACTGCGCCCACGACGCTGCGGCCGTCGCCGACGCCGTCCGCGCAATGGCGGCCGAGGGATGCGACATCACGCTGATCCTCGGCGCGTCGGCCATCGTCGACAGGCGCGATATCGTTCCCAGCGCGATCGAAAGCGCGGGCGGGACCGTTGAACATCTGGGCCTGCCCGTCGATCCCGGACATCTGATGCTGCTGGCGCATCTCGGCAACATGCGCATTCTGGGCATTCCCGGATCCGCCCGGTCGCCGCGTCTCCACGGTTTCGACTGGGTCCTGCAGCGCCTCGTCGCCGGCCTCGACGTCTCGCCCGACGATCTCGTTAAAATGGGCGTCGGCGGGCTTCTAAAGGAGATTCACGGCCGTCCCATGCCGCGCGAACAGGAAGAAGGCGGCACCGACGACGACGCGCCGCGTATCGGCGCGCTGCTGCTCGCCGCCGGGCAATCGCGGCGGATGGGCCGCGTCAACAAGCTGCTTGCGGAAGTGGACGGCGCGCCCATGGTCGTGCACGCCGCAAAGGCGCTCCTCGCGAGCCGCGCCGCGCCGGTCGTAGTGGTCCTGGGCCATCAGCCGGAAAAGGTCCTCGAGGCGCTCGACAGTCTCGATGTGATCGCCGTGCACAATCCCGACTTCGGACAGGGCCTCAGCACCTCGTTGCGTGCCGGGATTTCGGCGCTCCCCGACGAGATCGACGGCGCCGTCGTCGCGCTCGGCGACATGCCGGGCGTTTCCCCGGCGGATATCGATGCCCTGATCGATGCCTTCGATCCCTATAACGGCCGCGCGATCTGCGTGCCGGTCCATGACGGAAAGCGCGGAAACCCGGTCCTCTGGTCGCGGCGGTTCTTCGGCGACATGGGGTCGGTTTCCGGCGACGTCGGCGCCCGCCATCTTATCGGCGAGAACACGGACCAGGTGTTCGAGGTGCCGCGCGACAATCCCGGCGTCCTGATCGACCTCGATACGCCCGAAGCGCTCGCGCGGCACCGCGATCGCGCCTGAAAAGAAAAAGGCCGCCGGTGTTACCCGGCGGCCAGGTCGGTGCATCTCATCCCCTTAACACCGAATTCCGTCTTCTCTCAGCCGTCTCCCAGAGGCCGAACTCATCCCATCTCGTCAATCAGCGAACCCGTCATCTCGTCCTCGGCGATGATCGTGCGGATATTCGCCCGGTAGGCGTCCTCCGCACGCTGCATCTCGACGAATTCGGTCGCATAGTCGACATTTGGCCGCGCCACGATACCCTCGTCGTCTGCGACGGGATCGTCGGGCGCATAAACTTCCACGTGCGGCGGCTCGTAGGGAACGAACTCGGCCCGAACGCCGCCGCCCTCTACGCTTTCCTGATGAACGCGGACCGGCTCGTAGACGACGTCCTCGCCGGGCCGCGCTTCCTGCCGCGGCTCTCCCCGCACCCGCGCATCCTCCCGCGGGATAGAGTTTCGCGCGTTCGCGATATTCGATGCGCTCGCTTCCAGTCGACGCGACGCTGCGTTCAAGCCGCCGACGGCACTGTGTATCGCTGACACCATATCCGGCTCCTGTCTTTATGTGAAGACAGTACACGCCACGCATTTACACAAATTTAATAATACAAATACATTTATTTTATTTCATATATTTTTTGAATTTATAAAATAGTGCATTTACGTAAATATTTATCAAACTTATAACTTTTTATTTACATCCGATCCCCCCATAATTAACCTTAATTATAAGCGAATATTTGACAAAACGCGGGCATTCTCCCGGTACATTGAAACCCGGAGTTGCCAGGATGGCCCGCTCGCTCCTCATCGCCATGACGGCGCTGATTTCCCTTGCCCTTCAGCCAGCCCACGCGGCCGAAAATTTCTTGTCGGAAGCCCGTTCCTATTCCGCAGGCATGTACGGTTCCGCCGCGCGCCACTGGCTTGAACTGGCCGAACGCGGGCATGGCCCCGCCCAGTACAATGTCGGCCGGATGATCTATTACGGTCAGGGCTTGCGCAAAGATCCGATCGAGGCCCTGAAATGGTTCCTGCTGGCCAGCGACAACGGAATCGATCAGGGACGGGTCGCGGCCCGGACCGTGGGCGATCGCTTGCCCCGGCACCAGTGTATCGAGGCCGCCCGCCGCGCCCGCGCCCTTTCCGCCCGGTTGTCACGCTGACCGACACCGCCGTCGGTATTTTTTACAGATCGCTTCCGTCGAACGATTGAAACATATCTATCCTATTAATATTAAAGGACAATTCTCCTTGGCACGGTTATTGCGTTAACTAGCGGGAAACAAATCCAGCACCAAAGCAGAAAACCAAGACATGAAATACCTGATCGCCGCTCTGACCGCCCTGCCCCTGATGTGGGGTTCCGCCGCCCAGGCCCAGAACACCCAGGTGGCGTCGGCCTACAAGTCCAATTTCAAGGTTGCCTCGTCGGCCTACCAGGTAGGCTATTACGGGGTCGCGATGCGGCGCTGGATGAATCTCGCGAATGCCAACAACGGCTCCGCCCAGTACAATATCGGCCTGATGCACTTCTACGGTCAGGGCGTCCGCAAGGATCCCGTCGAGGCCTACAAATGGTTCAGCATCGCGGCGTCGAACGGCATCCAGAAGGGCCAGACCGCGTTGAACCGCCTCGCCAACTACATGAGCCCCTTCAGATCCGTCAGGCGGAAAAACGCGCCCGCGAATGGAAGCTCACTGCGGGCCACTGATCCGACCCGACAGCGGAAACGAAAAAGGCAGGCCGAGGCCTGCCTTTTCCTTTTGGGACTACCCGGCCGCTCAGGCCGCGACGGCGTTCTTCCCCGCTTCGGACTCGAGGTAGGATTTCGGCAATTCCCGGAAATCGGTCATCAGAGAGCCGAACCCTTCGATCACGTCGTCGAAGCCGTTCGCCCGCATTGCATACCAGTAGGTCGCCGTGTTGATCGCGAGAACCGGCTTTTTCAGCCACTTCTCGGCTTCGGCGGCAAGCCGCGCCATGGCGAGATTGGTGCCGACCTGGACGATCGCTTCCGGATTGTGCTCGTTCAGCTCGATCAACGCGTCGCGCAATTGCGCTTCGCTGACCTGCGCGATGTTCGCAGGGCTATCGCATTTGAGGCCCTTGATCGCGAGCACCTCGAAGCCGCAGTCGGTGAAGAATTTCACGACGTTCTTGTCGCCGACCGGCCAGTAAGGCGTGACCACGCAGATCTTCTTGATGTCCCCGTAACAGCGCAGGGCGGCCTGACAGGCATCCGAGCCCATCGCGACGCCCATGCCGGCAAGCTCCTTGACCCGATTGCGCAGCCGGATCGATTCCGCGAGCCCGTCCCAGAACGTCTCGGCAGACATGCCCATGACGATATAGTCGGGGTTGCAGGTCAGGACGCGCAGGATCGCATTGTCGAATTCCCGGCGAATGTTCTCCATCAGCGCGTTGAACTCCTCGTCGGAGTTCACGGGCTCGTCCGGAATCCAGATGCGAACGGTGTGATTGGTCACGCCGCGCGGCCGCATGTCGTCGAACTCCGGCTGTACCGACGTGTTCGTCGAGGGGATGATAACGCCCCAGTTGGCGCGAAAACCGAGTGAATCCGTCATGACTAAGCTCCTCCCCGTTCCTGCGATACCTTCGCCTGATTAGGCGCGAGACGGTCGAGTTCGTCGAGGACTTCCTGAAGCGACATAACGTCGCCGTATTTCTGATCGATATCGAAAAGGTTCGCCTCGTGCGGCCCCTTCGCGCGATCGCCCGAACACTCGCGCGGCACGATCGGCCGGAAACCGTTCGACATCGCATCGACGACGGTGGCGCGGACGCAGCCCGAGGTCGTGCAGCCGGTCACGATCGCCGTATCGACGCCGCGTTTGGCCAGCCAGCCGGCGAGATCCGTGTTGCTGAAGCCCGACGGGTAATGTTTCTCGATGACCCGTTCGCCGGGACGCGGCGTCAGTTCTTCGACGACCTCTACCTCGCGCGTTCCGCGCTTGAGTTTGGCGAGGCCCGGCGATTTCAGATTGAACACGCCGTCTTCGCTTCCGTCCTCTGCGTAAACGTGGCTCGTATAGACGATCGGCAGGTCCATGTGGCGCGCGACCGCCAGCAGCTCCGCCGTATGGTCGATCGCATCCTGGATGTTGCCGCCGCCGAACTGGTCGGGGTCGTTGAAGCCGTTGATGAAATCGATGATCAGCAAAGCCGGTTTCTGGCCGAATCCCAACCTGTTCCCGAATCCCTGCTTTTCGTAGATCGCCGTGTCGTCTGCGCCGTGCGGATTGTCGGTCATGTGCACTCCCTTCCCGAATTGATCAGAAACGGTACACGATCCCGAACAAAAAATCGTGGGAGTTATAGCTATCGGCTGTAACGGTCGTGCCGTCGGAATGCGGTCCGGATTCCACCTCGCCCAATTCGGCGTACCGGTAGCGGAATTCGAAATCCCAGTCGTTCCCGACCTGCCAGACGAGACCGAAAGCCAGGTTCCACGCGAAATTCATATTCGTGTCGTCGCGCTTCGTCTTCGTGCCGCCCGCCAGTGCCGTCCGCTCGACGTCCGACTGGTTCAACGCGATGCCGAGGCCGCCGCCGAGGTAGGCGGTCCACCGGTCGGCGATCGCGAAGTCGTAATAGGCATTTGCGAAGAATACGTGGCTGGAGAGATTGTTTTCGTAGCCTGCCTGGTTCGCGATCCGGATGTCGTAGTCGAACCGGAAGCGATAGCTGTACTCGAACTCGGATCTTATCGGGACGCCCTTCTTGGCCCAGTTGTAGCCGAGCGCCATACCGAGCCCGCCCGTCCCGTCGCTATCGTTGTTCACGATGAGGGTACCGGTACTTGTGGTGATATCGTCCACCTGCGCGAGAGCGCCGTACATGACGAGGCTCAGATAATCGCCCGTGTGTGCCGAAGTCGTTCGCGAATCCTGCGCCTGAACGACGGTCGAGAGCATGACCGATGCGCATAGCACGGCCACCATCTGAATTCCCCAGCGACGCATTTTTTCTTTACCGGTTATTAGCCCTCGGAATTTCCTATAGTTCCGGTGCGCGGTTGTCCAGAATCTGCTTTGCCGCGCCGTTTCAGGCGCCCACCGCCGCTTCCAGCCGCCGGTAGCGGAGGCCCAGCGTCAATCCCCTCATTCCCATGAAAACGGTCAGCGCCGCCCACAGGCCATGGTTCCCGAACAGCGGAACGAGCCCGAAACAGGCGACGAGATACACGCCCAGCGACACGATCATCGCATTGCGCATCATCCTGCCAGCCGTCGCGCCGAGGAAGACGCCGTCGAAGACGAACGGGAAGACGGCGACCAGCGGCATGAAGACCGACCAGACGAGGTAGTCCCGCGCCACTTCACGCACGCCGTCGATGCTCGTCAAGCCGTCGACGATCGCTCCGCCGACGATCAGATAGACCAGCGCGAAGCCGACGGCGACCGAGAGCGCCCATTTGAAGGAAGTCCGGACGGCGAGACGGAATTCTCCCCTGTCCTTCGCGCCGATGGCGCGCCCGCCGAGCGCTTCCGCAGCATGGGCGAACCCGTCGAGCGCATGGGCCATGAACGTCTGGAAGTTCAGAAGCACCGCATTCGCCGCGAGCACAACGTCGCCGAACCCCGCCCCCCGCGCCGTGAAATAGGCAAACGCGAAGACGAGACAGATCGTGCGGATGAAGATATCGAGATTTAGCGCCATCGTCCGGCGCAGGCGTGTGGGGTCCAGGATGCGCTGCCGGTCGAAGCGCCCGCCCACCTGCGCGAGCAGCGGCCGCGCCAGCGCCAGGCCGAACATCACGGCGGTCAGGTCGGCAATCGCCGTCGCCGCCGCGACGCCTTCCACGCCCCATCCGAACCCGAGAACGAAAAGCAGGTCGAGAACGATGTTCACGCCGTTCAGGCAGAGCTGGTGATAGAGCGCCGCCCGCGTGTTCTGGACGCCGATGAACCACCCGAGCAGGGCGAAGTTCATCAGGGTCGCGGGCGCGCCCCAGATGCGGATGAAGAAATAGTGCTCGGCAAGCGTCTCGACGGCCGGCGATGCCTCGACGATCGAAAAGGCGACCCACGCGATCGGCACCTGCAGGACGATCAGCACGAGCGCGGCCGGTATGGCGATGACCGCCGCCCGCGCAAGGCAGGCCCGCACCTCGTCGCCGTCGTCCGCGCCGAACGCCTGCGCCGTGAGACCGCCCGTCCCCATCCGCAGGAAACCGAAACCCCAGAAGATGAAGGTGAAGACCATCGCGCCGACCGCGACGCCGCCTAGATAGCGCGCCTCGGGCAGGTGTCCCATGACGGCGGTATCGACAAGGCCGAGCAGCGGCACCGACAGGTTCGAGACGATGATCGGGCCGGCAAGGCGCCAGACGCGCGCGTTTATGTCGTTGCGTTCCATGTTGGGCGGATCCGGAAGGAAACGGTTTCACTGCATCGCATAATTCGCGGCGCGGCGGTATATCTGGGACTGCTGTTCGATCGAAAGGAGCAACCGGTGGCAAGAGCCGAAAACGACGGTCTGATCAACGGGGCGGACGGGCGGACGCGGTGCTTCTGGCCCGGCGAATACGACGACTACCTCGCCTACCACGATTACGAATGGGGGCTTCCCGTCGCCGACGACCACCGCCTGTTCGAGAAGATCTGCCTCGAGGGGTTCCAGTCGGGCCTGTCGTGGCTGACCATCCTGCGCAAACGCGACAATTTCCGAGACGCCTTCGAGGGATTCGATTTCGAGCGCGTGGCCCGCTTCAACAGCCGGAGCGTGGAGAAGCTGTTGAAGAACGAAGGCATCGTCCGCCACCGGGGCAAGATCAAATCCACGATCAACAACGCGAAGCGCGCCGTCGAGATGGCCGACGAGTTCGGCTCGCTCGGCGCCTGGTTCTGGCAGTGGGAGCCCGATCCGGCGAGCCGTCCCGCAAAACTCGACCTTGCGACGTTGCGAACGCTGTCCAAAACGCCGGAGTCGGCGGCCATGTCAAAGGCGCTGAAGAAACGCGGATGGTCGTTCGTCGGACCGACGACCGCCTATGCCTTCATGCAGGCGATGGGTATGGTCAACGACCACCTGCACGGCTGCCACTCCCGCAACGCGATCGACGGCGCGCGGAAGAAATTCAAGCGCCCGGCAATGACGCGCTAAGGGCCGAAATTATTTCTCGACGTCGGCAGCGACGCGAAACGTGACGATCGAATCCGGGTCCCTCACCGAGCCGTTGCGGCTCTCGTCGCCCTTCTTGATCGCATCGACATGCTCCATACCCGACGTCACCTTGCCCCAGACGGTGTACTTGTTGTCCAGCCACTCGGAATCGCCCAGCATGATGAAGAACTGGCTGTCCGCGCTCGCCGGGTTCGCGGCGCGCGCCATCGAGACGATGCCGCGGACGTGTTTCTCCGACGAGAACTCCGGCGGCAGCTTCTGTCCGGAGCCGCCCGTACCGTCGCCGTTCGGATCGCCCGTCTGCACCATGAACCCGTCGATGACGCGGTGGAACTTCAGCCCGTCATAGAATTTCTCGCGGACGAGTTCCTTGATCCGCGCGACATGCTGCGGCGCGAGGTCCAGCCGCATTTCGATGACGACTCGGCCGTCCTTGGTTTCCAGATAAAGCGTGTTTTCAAGATCCGCCGCCATCGCGCCCCCCGTTCCCTTCGCAATCGCCAGCACTGCCACAAGGGCTGCCGCAAGCCATATTTTCATTCGCATAACTCTCATCTCTCCGGTTGAACAAGCCGGTTGTCCATGGGGCCGGTTTTACCCGATCCCCCGCCCGTGCGAAACCGGCACCACCAACGCCGGTGTATTCAGATGACGAACTCGGTCATCGCCTCCGGCGCGTACAGATCTTCGGGCGAAAGTTTGCGGTGCGTCACGCCCTGTTCGTCGCAATATTGCAGGAAGGCCTCGATCGTGGTCCGGCTGGCCTCGATCCCGTAGGGCCAGAGGCCGTAATCGCCGAAGATCTTCTTTCCCGTCCGCTCGGCGTTCTCGTAGCCCCACGGCACCGGGATCTGCGACGCTGTCACCTCGCGCAGGCGCGCAACGCTGCGGTCCCGCGCCTCCTCGAATGCCGTCATCAGATTACGCGCTACCCACGGGTATTCCTCGTAGACGTCCCGCTTGATGGCGATCGTGTGCATGATCGGGTAGATGCCGGTTTCGTCGAAATACGCCTCCTCGACCTCGCGGTAGTTCGGAAACAGCCGTGTGATCGCCGGATTGCCGATCTCGAACTCGTGCGGCGGGTGCGCCGAGACCATGGCGTCGATCTCGCCCGACAGAAGCATCTCGACGAGCGACTTGTCCGGCACCTGCGTGTAGCTGACGCCGGCCGGCAGGTTGAGATTGGCCATTTCGACGCGGCCCGGCTTGTTGACGCCCGCCTGCACCCATTCGACCTCGTCCAGCTTCGCACCGCCCTGGTGATGCAGCCAGCCGCGCGCGTAGACCGTCGCGGTCTGGGACCATTCCGGAATGCCGATCCGCTTGCCCTTGAGGTCGCTGGACTGCTTCACCGAACCGTCGGAGCGTATGTAGAACGCCGAATGCCTGAATACGCGGCTGACGAAGACGGGGATGCCGGTGATCGGCGGGTCGTCCTGCGACAGGATCGAGCAGTATTTGGCGAACGACAGCTCCGAGACGTCCCATTCGAAAGACTTCGCGAATCGGTAGAAGATTTCCTCGACCTCCATCTGCAGATGCGTGATCTCGATGCCCTTGGGCTTGACGAGTCCCGTCGCGATGTCGCGGATATGGTCGTAGTCCCACGACGCCATGGTCAGATGGATGTCGTTATGCATTTTTGTCTCCGTCAGCGGATGAAGGTGAGATAAAGGAGGTAGTCGATCAGCGCGCCTGCCGCGAGGACCGGCAGCGCGACGAAGACGGCAAAGTAGGCCCACGCCCATACCGTGAAACGGCGGCGCGGAATGACGTTTCCGTCGATCTCGATCGAACGTTCAGGCAAGACCGGCATGGCGACAGGTATAGACCCGGAAACGACGGTTTTGAAAGCCCCGGCGGAAATTGACTGGGATCCGCACCGCGCCCTTTATGACGACATCCAGTTCGCCGTACCGGCGCCGCTCGAACAGGCCTGGTCCTATGGCGACGCCATCGAACGCGTATCCGGAAACCGCATTCTGCGCGGCATCGTGGAAATCGACGGATTGCCGGCCGCAACGCTGCAGGGCGCCCGTCGGACGCTCGTCCCAGGGTTTTCCATGGTGCGCCTCACCCGCGGACCCGTCATCGCCGACCCGGCCTTCGCCCCTGCTGTCTGCCATGCGGTGACGGATGCGTTGAAACTGCGCAAAGGGACCTTGCTGTTCATGATGCCGGATATTCCGGAACGCGATACGCCACCTGTTCTCGCGGGCTCCCGCAAGCGACCGATGACGACCGGCTACGCGACCGCCTGGCTCGATGTCTCGCCCGAGCCCGAAGCGCTGATGGAGAACATGCGCAGCAACTGGCGCGGCGCCCTCAGGAAGGCGCTCGCCGACCCGCCTGTGCTGCGCTTCTCCTCCCGGGCGGCCGACATCGACGAATTCACCAAGGTCTATCTCGAAGACCGGCGGGTCCACCGCTATTCGGGACCGAGTGCGGCGCTCGTCAAGGCACTCTCGGAAGCATTCGGCAAGGACGTGCGTCTCTATCGCGCAATGGAGCACGGCGAGACGGTCGCCTCGTCCCTGTTCCTGCGTCATGGGCGGAGCGCAACCTATTATCTCTCCTGGACGACCGAGCGCGGGCGCGAACTCAACGCCGCGCATTTCATCCTCTGGGAGGCTGTCCGCTCGCTGCGCGACGACGGCGTCCACTGGCTCGACCTCGGCGGGCTGGATGCCCGCGCGCCGGGCCTTGCCCGTTTCAAGCTGGGACTGGGAGCGCGGTGCGAAACCTACAGCGGGACGTGGCTTTGACGCCCGTCCTTGCTACACTCCGCCCATAATCAATATCTCGAAGGGAGCGACAGGATGACGGACAACGCGGGCACGCAGGTCATCGCCATCGAAGAACACTACATGGACGATACGGTCGACGAATTCACCGGCCGCCGCGGCGGCGGCTCGCCGCCGATCCGCGAGAAACTCGCCGATCTGGGCGAAGTCCGCCTGCGGGAAATGGACGAAGCGGGCGTGGACATTCAGGTCCTGTCGCATTGCCCGCCCGGCGCGCAGGCGTTCGGGCCGGACGATGCCGCGGAACTGGCGAAAGGCGTCAACGACCGCCTCAACGACGTCGTCAACGGCAATCCGGACCGCTTCGCCGCATTCGCCACGCTGCCGACGCAGGACCCGGAAGGTTCCGCCAAGGAACTGGAGCGCTGCGTCAAGGAATACGGCTTCAAGGGGGCGATGATCCACGGCCAGACCGCCGGCAAGTTCCATGACGAAGAGGAATTCTGGCCGTTCTTCGCCAAGGCCGCCGAACTCGACGTGCCGATCTACATCCACCCCGGTTTCCCCAACCACCAGGTCGTCGATCTCTATTACGGCAAGTACAAGGACATGTATCCGCCCGTCGTCCAGGCAGGCTGGGGCTTTACTGTCG
>JAYPTI010000060.1:7174-17178 GCA_038133505.1 Alphaproteobacteria bacterium | reverse complement strand
TGTTCATCCTTGGTGGGCCACCCACCCATCAATGCGAGTTCCATCGCGCTGACAACCGAATAGTGCGCCCCGCGCCAAACGCCCTCAATTATTCTTTTTTACTTACCCACAAACACGGCGACTTTCCGGGGGATAAGACGGGAAAATCCGGTGGATAACCGCGTACGACGCAGTATGGCATCCGATTTCCCTCCCGGAATGCCGCTGATGCTTACTCAAGGTTAATTTCCCGAACGTAGGCTCGTTGCGAAAATTCAATTTCGCCTCCCCTCCGATCGAGGAAAGATCATGCGCCACATCTTCATAGCCGCAATGCTGCTGTTCTCCATCGCGGCGAATGCCAAGCCCTTCAGCGCAACCGTTGTCGCGGTCGTCGACGGAAAGACGCTGATCGTAAAGCCGATCACCAAGGTAAGCGGCGTCACCACCGAGCTACTGCGCATCGATCTTTTCGCGATCCGCCCGCCGCCTGCGAACGCATGGCCCTGGGGACCTCTGGCGCGCGGGACGCCTCGGAATTTCGCGATGTACAACGGCGCTGTCCGGTGCGAGATTCTCAAGATGCGCGAACAGAGCGCAACGGGGATCTGTAAACGGGAAAACGTCGATCTGAGCGAGTCGATGATCATGTCCGGCTACGCCCACTTCGACATCGACGAATATTTCGAATTCAAAAAAGCCGGCGCCGACCTCGATCAATTCCTGATTACGGAAACCCGCGCGATGAAGGCCGGGCACGGCATCTGGAAGACGCCGCCGCGCGATTTCAAGAACGTCTGGTTTCCGAACTAATCGCCGGGCAGCCCGATCGACAGCTAATCCACCGGCTTGAAGAATTTCGCCGCGCCGTACTGCTTGGGCCACGCGTAGTCCTCGACCTCGAGCGCCGTCGCCGCGTGATGCGCGAAATACGGGTCGAACAGCTGGCCCTTCGCCATGCAGCACAGATCCGCCCTGCCCTCGGCGATCACCTCGTTTATCTGTTCCGGGCCGCCGACATTGCCGACGGTCATCGTCGGGATGCCCGCTTCGGCGCGAACGCGTTCGCTGAAAGGCGTCTGGAACAGGCCTTCGACGCGCGGCCGCGGATCGTTCGTCACGTTGCCGCTGGAAACGTCGAGGATGTCGAGCCCGGCCTCCTTCATCATCCTGCCGATTTCGACGGCGTCGTCGACCTCGGTGCCGCCCTCGACCCAGTCGTAGGCCGAGATTCTCATCGAGATCGGCTTGTCGTCCGGCCAGTTGGCGCGGATCGCCCGGAACACCTCCATCGGGAATTTCATCCGGTTTTCGAGCGGCCCGCCGTACTCGTCGTTCCGCGTGTTGGACAGAGGCGAGATGAAGCTGGAAATCAGATAGCCGTGCCCGCCGTGGATCTCGATCATGTCGAAGCCGGCCTCGTCGGCCCAGCGCGCGCCCTGTGCGAACGCCTCGACGAGCCGGTCCATGTCGTCGCGGTTCATCGACCGAGGCGTCTGGCTTTCGGGCGAGAACGGAATGGCCGACGGCGCGATGATCTCCCATGCCCTGCCGTCCGGCAGCGGTCCGCCGCCTTCCCATTGCACGTGGCAACTTGCCTTGCGGCCCGCATGCGCGAGCTGGATCGCGATCTTCGCGTCCGAATGGGTATGGACGAAATCGACGACGCGCTTCCATGCATCCACGTGCTCCGGCTTCCACATTCCGGCACAATTCGGCGAAATGCGGCCTTCGGGCGAGACGTCGGTCATCTCGGTAATCACGAGGCCTGTGCCGCCCATCGCGCGGCTGCCGAGATGGACCACGTGCCAGTCGTTGACGGTTCCGTCCTCGTCGGCGGAGTACTGGCACATCGGCGAAAGCACGAGACGGTTCTTCACCGTCATGCCGCGCAGCGTGAAAGGCGTGAACATCGGATTGTCGGACATGGGTTTCCCTATCGGTTTTCCGAAGAATACCCGTCCGCCTGTGGCGGTAAAGAGGCAGAAAGCTAGTTGCGCAGCGCCGGCATGATCTCGCCGGCGAATGTCTCCATACCTGCGTGCATCGGAAAGAAGTGCACCATCGGCAGGTCGATCCCGATATCGCGATAGTATTTCAGCCGCTCGACGATCTGCGACCGCGTGCCGACCAGCCCGGCGCCGAGCGCCTTGGCCGCCACGGCCGAGACCGGATCGCGCGCACCGTATTCCTCAAGCTCCGCGACGCGCTCTTCGGCCTCGGATAGGCTGTCGGTGCAGATCACATGGCTGTTCACCCCGCAGGAAATCGTCCTGCCGTACACGGCGGCGCGCTCACGGATGTCGGCGATCTCGCGCGCGACGCGTTCCATGTTCGCGTCCACGTTCGCATAGCCCGGCTCGTAGGCGACGAACCAGGTATCGCAATGCCGGGCGACGGTCTCACGGCCGGCGGGCGCGCCGCTTGCCGCATAGATCGGCGGATTCGGCCGGCGGACCGGACGAATGGGAAGACGCGCGCCCTCGCAGCGGTAGAACTCGCCCTCGTAGTCGAAGGTCTCCTCGGTCCACAGCCCGCGCATGACGGCGACGAATTCTTCCATGCGCCGGTAGCGCGCATCGCCGCGCTCGAGCCACGCGCCGTTGCCGAACAGGTCGATCTCCTCCTCGAACCATCCGTTGACGATATTGACCGCCGCGCGCCCGCCGCTGATGCGATCGAGCGAGGCGCCCATCTTGGCCGCGACCGCCGGTGTCAGGATGCCGGGATGAACCGCCACCATCAGTTCGATGCGCGACGTCTCCGCGACCATCGCGGCGCCGACCATCCAGGCTTCGAGATCGGGGCCGAGATGGCGCTCCGCGATCAGGGTGGTGTCGAACCCGAGCGCCTCGGCGCGGCGAACAAGGTCGGCCGCGATACGGAACGAGCGGTCCGCCGGTCCGCCGCTGCCCGCCGTCGTGAGATCGTCGATCGCCGCCTGCATTTCCGGCTCGATCCGCACCGTGTGCGGCAGCGGCGTCCAGATACCGAACCTCATCGCGTCTTGCTCACAGGGGCTTTCCCTCGCTCGTCGCCCAGGCGTCCTGCATGAAGACGTTCGACGGGTCGGTCTCGCTCAGCACCTTGCGCGCCGCCTCCGGGCCGGCAATGGGAAGACCTCCGGCGTCGAGCACGCCGATCTGCTTCAGCGCGGAGCCCTGGTCCCAGTAGATGTGCTCGTGGCAGACCTTGTCGCCGCGAAACTTGACGATCAGCACTGTCGCCAGCTCGGCATATTCCCCCGTCGGCTCGATGCCCGGGAAGTATCGGTCCAGCACGCGGTCGTGCTTGAAGCGGACGACAAGCTCGAGCACGACGCGGTCCGGCCCCAACGTCTGCGAGACGGTGACGCTCGTCCGGTCGGACGAGTTCTGATCGACGAAGTGATACTTGTAGAAGCGCTTGAGCATGTCGTGGCCGACGCCGCCCGCGAGCGTCGCGACGTGATTGACGTAGGGCGCATCGATCATCGTCGCCATCGTCGCATCGACGTCGCGCGTGACGAACTCGTGATAGACGTGCCGCTCGAACAGCGCCGCGTAATCGTAGTACGGCCCCTGCACACGGCGGATCAGTTCCAGGGTCCGCGAATGGGCGAGGCTGTCGACGCGCCGGTCGAAGTTGGCGTGCCCGTCGAGCGCGAAGCCGGCGCCGGCCTCGGGCCAGCCATAGAGACGGGAGCCGTCCGTCGCATTGAGGGCCGTCTGCAGCGGCGACAGCTCGACATCTCCGTCCCGCGTCCCGTACTGCAGCACGACCGGGCACGGCAGATCGGCAATCGTTTCCGGATCGTCGAGCAGCGGCAGCGCATCGAAGGCGACGACCGCCTTGAAACCGGCCGCCGCGGCGGACCGGCAGGCGGCCGCCCCGCCGTCGCCGAACCCGACGCAGGAGATTCCGCCCGCCGTCGCGGGGTTGGTGCAAAGCGCGGCAGCGACGACCGCGACGTCATCGGGCGTCAGCGCGCCGCCATCGTCGACGCCGAGGACCGAATACCCCTCCTCCGCGAACAGCCGCGTGCGCGCCGCGAGCCCGGCGTCGAAACCGTCGCCGTTTCCCAGCAATAGAACGCCGGGACCCGAACCGCTGTCATGGACGTCATGAAGCGCGGAGATCGTCCGCGCGCCGAGATCGATCGAAATCCTGCGTGCCGCCATGCGTTCCTCCCGTCGGGAATCAATAATGCCCGAGCAGCGACGCGACGCAAAAGCCCGTTTCGAAAACGATGCACCGGGTTGATCTGGAAATGGTGCCGCCGGTGAGATTCGAACTCACGACTTCTCCCTTACCAAGGGAGTACTCTACCCCTGAGTTACGGCGGCTCCGAAAGCGCGGCGGACAATGCCACCGGATTGGTTAAAATTCAACTGCGCCGATGGCGAATCGGCGCGTGCGGGGTTATATAGCGGCCATGACCGCTTCGTCATCCGATAAATCGCATGCGGGCGGAGATAAAAAGGCCGACCGGCAGGCCCGCCTCGCCGCGGAACTCCGCGAAAACCTGCGCAAACGCAAGGAACAGGCGCGGGCGCGCGACACGAATGACGAAAAAGGGCCGAAATCCTGACGTAGCGGCCTGTCTCAACCGACTAGCCTTCACGGAACCGGTCTAATATAACCCTCGCGACGCTTTACATGCCGCTGCGCCCCGACAGGCCGCGGCCTTTTTGAATGGAATTCCGGGCACTTAGACCGACACACCGCTATGGACCAGATCAGAATTCGCGGCGGTAAACCGCTCACCGGGACGATCGACATCAGCGGCGCCAAGAATGCGGCGCTGCCGCTGATGGCCGCGTCCCTGTTGACGGAAGATACGCTGACGCTGACCAATCTGCCGCAGCTCGTCGATATATCGACGATGGCGCGCCTGCTGGGCCAGCACGGCGTCAACTTCGAGATGAACGGCGCTGCGAACGGCGGACATCTCGGTCGCGCGTTTTCTCTGTCGGGCAAGGGCGTCGACAACCCGGTCGCTCCCTACGATCTCGTCCGCCGGATGCGCGCCTCCGTCCTCGTCCTGGGCCCCCTCGTCGCGCGGCTTGGCGAAGCGAAGGTCTCGCTCCCCGGTGGCTGCGCCATCGGCACGCGGCCCGTCGATCTCCACATCAAGGGCCTCGAGCAGCTCGGCGCCGAGATCGAGCTCGACAGCGGCTACATGACGGCGCGGGCGCCGAAGGGCCTCGTCGGCGCGGAGGTCACGTTTCCCTTCGTCTCGGTCGGCGCCACGGAAAACCTGCTGATGGCGGCCACGCTCGCCAGGGGCGAAACGGTCCTCCGCAACGCCGCCCGCGAGCCGGAAATCACCGATCTCGCCGAATGCCTGATCGCCATGGGCGCCAAGATCGAGGGCGTCGGCACCGACACGCTCCGCATCGAGGGCCAGGACCGGCTGCACGGCGGTGAGCATGCCGTTGTCGCCGACCGCATCGAGGCGGGAACCTACGCCATGGCCGCGGCGATCACGGGCGGCGACCTGCTGCTCCGGGGCGCGCCCGCCGCCCTCCTCTCCGCTGCCTTCGATCACCTGCGGGCGGCCGGCATCGAGATCACGCGCGAAGACAACGGTGTCCGTTTCCGTGTCGGAAGCGGCGGGCTGATCGGCACCGACGTCATGACCGAACCGCACCCCGGGTTCCCGACCGACCTGCAGGCCCAGATGATGGCGCTGATGTCGGTGGCGCAAGGCGCCGCGATGATCACGGAGACGATCTTCGAAAACCGCTTCATGCACGTGCCGGAGCTTGCGCGCATGGGCGCCAACGTCACCGTCCACGGTGCATCGGCGATGGTGCGCGGGGTGCCCAGCCTCACCGGTGCCGAGGTCATGGCGACCGATCTGCGCGCGTCCTCTTCGCTCGTCCTCGCCGGACTTGCCGCGAAGGGCGAGACGGTGGTCCGCCGGGTCTATCATCTCGACCGGGGTTACGAGCGCATCGAGGACAAGCTGCGGGCATGCGGCGCCGAGATCGACCGGGTGAAGGAAGACTGAGATGGCAGACAATCCGCTCCGGCTCGCCGCAACGGACGCAGAGGACATCGCGGTCCTGTCGTCGCTGCTGCAGGACGCGGTCATGCCGATCGGCGAGATGGCGTACCTGCAGGCAGACCAGCGCTTCGTGTTCGTCGTCAACCGGTTCAGCTGGGAAGACGCGGGCGACGAGCGCGTGGAGGGCCGTATCTACGAGCGCGTCCGCTGCGGAATAACCTTCGACCGGGTCACCGGCGTGCGCCGCCGCGATCTCGATCAGCGGCAGCGGAAGCAGATATTGGAATTGCTGGCCGTCGAGGCCGGAGACGGCTATGTAGAGCTGGTTTTTGCGGGCGGCGCGACGATCCGCCTCGACGTGGACGCCATCCTCTGCCATGCGGAGGACTTCGGTGAGCCGTGGCCGACCCAATGGCGGCCGGAACACCGCACCGACGACTGAACGCCGAATAGACCGAAATCCGCGAACCGACGCACGCGCGGCGGGGCCGGAATGGAGACGACCATGAGTGCCGCCAACGACAATCTTCGCTTCGCCGTGCCCCGCGGCCGGATTCTGGACGAGCTGCTGCCCGTGCTCGCCCGCGCCGGCATCGAGCCCGAGGCGTCGTTCCATGACGGCAAGGAACGCAAGCTCGAGTTCGAGACCAACGTCCCGAACCTCACGATCCTGCGGGTGCGGTCGTTCGACATCGCGACCTTCGTCGCCTTCGGTGCGGCGCAGATGGGCGTCGCGGGCAGCGACGTTCTGATGGAATTCGATTTCCCGGAAGTTTACGCGCCGCTGGATCTCGGTATCGGCCACTGCCGGATGGTGGTCGCCGAGCAGGAAGAGCTTCGCCGCCACGACAATCCGCGCGAATGGAGCCACGTCCGCGTCGCGACCAAGTACCCGGCAATCACCCGCCGGCACTTCGCCGCGCGCGGCGTCCAGGCGGAGTGTGTCAAGCTGAACGGCGCGATGGAAATCGCGCCCGCGCTCGGCCTGTGCCGCCGTATCGTCGACCTCGTCTCGACGGGCACGACGCTGAAGGCGAACGGTCTCGTCGAGGTCGAGGAGATCGCGAAGATCTCCTCCAAGCTCGTCGTCAACCGGGCTGCCCTCAAGACGCGCTCGGCGGAGCTCAAAGGATGGATCGACCGCTTCGGGGAGGCGCTGGATGCCGCTTAGGCTTTCCGCCAGCGCACCCGGATTCGAGGCCGATTTCGCCGCGTTCATCGACCGCCGCCGGGATGCGGAGGAAGATGTCGCCGGCATCGTCGCCGGTATCATCGCGGACGTCCGCAAACGCGGCGATGCGGCCGTCGCCGACTATACGAAGAAGTTCGACCGGCTCGACGTTTCCGACGGTCTTCGGCTCGACCCGGACCTGATCGCGTCGGCCCGCGACGCATGTCCTGCCGAACAGATCGAGGCGCTCGAGCTTGCCGCGGACCGCATCCGCGCCTTCCACGAACGCCAGCTTCCCGACGGTTTCGCGTTCACGGACTCCGAAGGGGTTCGGCTGGGGGCGCGCTGGACGCCGGTTTCGGCTGCCGGCATATACGTTCCGGGCGGCACGGCTGCTTATCCCAGCTCGGTCCTGATGAATGCCCTCCCGGCCGCCGTCGCCGGCGTGCCGCGGATCGTCATGGCGGTGCCGACTCCCGACGGCGAGATCAACCCGCTGGTCCTCGCCGCCGCCGACCTGGCCGGCGTCCGGGAAATCTATCGTATCGGCGGCGCCCAGGCGGTCGCGGCGCTTGCCTATGGCACCGAGACCATCGAGCCCGTCGACAAGATCACGGGGCCCGGCAACGCGTTCGTCGCGGAGGCCAAACGTCAGGTGTTCGGCCGGGTCGGGATCGACATGATCGCGGGCCCGTCGGAGATCCTCGTCGTCGCCGATGCCGAGAACGATCCGGCCTGGATCGCGGCGGACCTGCTGTCGCAGGCCGAACACGACACGTCGGCGCAGTCGATCCTGATCACCGAATCCGGGGCGCTGGCCGACGCGGTGGCGGACGCCGCCGAACGGCACCTCGCAACGCTGCCCCGCGCGGCCATCGCGCGGACGAGCTGGGAAGAAAACGGAGCGATCGTCATCGTGCCGCGGCTGGAGGATGCCGCCGCGCTGGTCGACCGGATCGCGCCGGAGCATCTGGAGCTTGCCGTCGAGGATCCCGACGCGTTGGCCGACCGCGTGACGCACGCCGGCGCGATCTTTCTCGGTCGCCACACGCCGGAAGCGATCGGCGACTACGTGGCGGGCCCCAACCACGTACTGCCGACGTCGCGGAGCGCGCGGTTTTCGTCCGGGCTGGGCGTGATCGATTTCATGAAGCGGACGACGCTCGTCGCCTGCGATGCGGGGTCCCTCTCCCGGATCGGCCCGGCCGCCGTCGAACTTGCTGGCGCAGAGGGCCTGGATGCCCATGCCCTGTCGGTATCCGTCCGCCTGAATCGCAGATAAGCGCGGCGGACGCGCCATGACGGACGAGAAAAACCGTCTGTTCGACGTCGTTCTCGACGACCGCAACATGGTCGCACGAAATCCCGAGGTGGAGCACGAACGCCGTGTCGCGATCTTCGATCTACTGGAGGACAACAGCTTTTCCGTCGTCGGCTACGACGAAGGCCCGTATGCGCTTCGCCTGATGCTGCAGGAAAGCCGGCTGATCTTCGAGGTCACCGGCGACGACGGCATGCATCTGATCGACATCCCCCTGCCGCTTTCCGCCTTTCGCAAGATCATCCGAGACTATTTCACGGTCTGCGAGAGCTACTATGACGCGATCCGCACGGCGAGCCCGTCGAAGATCGAGGCAATCGACATGGGCCGGCGCGGCCTTCACGACGAAGGCGCCGAATTGCTGCGCGCGCGGCTCGAAGATTACGTCGTCGTCGACGAAAGCACGGCGCGGCGGCTTTTCACGCTCATCTGCGTGCTTCACGTAAGGGGATGAGCGGAATGTCGAAATTGCCGTCGAGCATCCTCTTCGTCTGCAGCGAAAACGCGCTGCGTTCTCCCATGGCGGAAGCCCTGACGAAGGCGGGATACGGGGAGCGCGTTTACGTCGATTCCGTCGGCGTTCGCGACGGCGATCTCGATCCGCTCGCTATCGCTGTCCTGGACGAAATCGGCGTCGACATGTCGCGGCACAAGTCCAAGTGCCTTGACGACCTGATGGACACGTCGTTCGAGGTGATCGTAACCCTGTCTCCGGAAGCCCAGCACAAGGCAATCGAGATCACGCGGGTAAGTGCGTCCGAGGTCGAATACTGGCCGACGCCGGACCCGTCGGTGGCCGAAGGCCATCGGGACGCGCGCGTCGCGGCCTATCGCGAACTAAGGGATTATCTTGTCGGGCGGATTGCGGAGCGCTTCGGGCCGGCCGAGGACGACGCCTGAGCGTCAGACGCCGGCGCGCCGGCGTACCGCTTGCTCGGCGCGGGCGAGTTTGTCCTCGTAGACGCGCTCTAGCTTGCTCCGGGTCTGTCGGGACATATCGAGGAACTGTCCGGCGATGTCCCTGCTCCCCTGATCGGCGCGGACGACGCGGATTTCAACGTTGAAGCCCATCGGCCGCCGGGCGTGGACCACCACGAGACGACCCCGCAATTCGTCGTCGAGGTTTGGTTCGCCCCTGTAACCGAGCGCGCGAAACCCGTCGACGCTCCAGTCCGCCACAGCGAAACTGATATCGCCGACGATGACCATCGTGTTGTCGTCGGACACGCGGTCGTAGTTACGCCGGTTCCGAGAACGCGGTTTCTTAGAGAACAGTCCGAGCATGTGCGCTTCCGATTGTCGGATCGGGCAGCGCTACTTCACCCTGCGCGGGTAAATTTCCGCTTAACAACGGTTTCGCCGTGTCAGCCGGGTTTGTACGCCGCGCAGACGTCGACACCGGCGGCCCGTTCGAATACACGAATTAATTGAGTGATATCTACACTTTCTCCCAATTCGTTCAGTGCCATCCTGAACATCTCCCGAGCGAACCCGCCGGTCATCAGCGGGGTCTTCATGTCCTGGCCGAGCTTGGTCGCGAG
>JAYPTI010000060.1:0-7164 GCA_038133505.1 Alphaproteobacteria bacterium | reverse complement strand
AGCGTCAGGTCCTTGTGCATCAGCCCGAGACCGAAGTCCTGGTCGAGGCGGCCCGGAATGACGTATTTGGGCAGCGTCGTATCGGCCACGTAGCCACGGCCGGACCCCTTCGACAGGATCTCGGAAAACCGCATCGGCTCGATGCCGGCCTTCACCGCCAATACCAGTCCTTCGAACGTCGCGAGGCGTACGCAGGACGAGATCATGTTGTTGATCAGCTTCATCGCATGACCGGCCCCGGTATCGCCGGCTTGAAAAACGTTGGGGCTGATCGCCTCGAACATCGGCCGGACCCGTTCGAACAGCGCATCGGGCGCGCCGATCATGATCGCGATCGTCCCCTGCTCCGCGCCGACCACACCGCCCGAGACGGGCGCGTCGATCAGATCGATCCCGCGCTCGGCCAATCGAGCCGCCATGTCCTTGGTGGCGAGCGGGTCGCCGGTGGTCATGTCGGCGATAAGCGCGCCGTCGGCCAGCGCCTCGGCGACGCCTCCGTCCCCGAAGAGAACTTCTTCCACCTGCGCCGATGTCGGCAGGCAGGTCAGCACGAGATCGGTTCCCGCCGCCCCGACGCCCGCCGGTCCGTTGGCGGCAATGGCGCCTTCCTTCACCAGCGCTTCCACCGCGTCCGGGTTGAGATCCCAGACATGCAGGCGGTGCTCGCGCATCAGGCGGCGAACCAGCGCGCCCCCCATGTTTCCCAAACCGATGAACCCGATTTCGGCCACGTCTTACCTCCGATATTCCGATATGGCGCCGCCGGTCAGCCGGCGAACGAGAATTTGGCTTTGCCGTCCGGCCCGCCGCCGACGATATGACCGCCGCCAACGCCCGCGAAATGGCACGGCAGGATCATCGTGTCGGTCTCCGCATAGCGATCCACGAACGACATGCGGGTCTCCCGAGACTGATCGGGATCCTCGCAGAAGATGGTCGACCACTGCGACTCCGGTACCTGCAGCGGATGATGCATGAGGTCGCCGCAGAATATACCGTGATCGCCGCCTTGCCCGACATGCAGACAGACCGCACCCGGCGTATGGCCCGGCGTGTGCTCGAACCACAAGCCGTCGTCGATCTGGTGGTCGCCGGCGACAAGCGTCGCCTTGCCCGCCTCGACGACGGGCAGCACGCTGTCGATGAAGGCGTCGCGCGCCCATTCCTGGTTCACGTGTTCCTTTTCCCAGAATTCGTATTCGAGCTTGTGGAACAGGTACTTCGCATTGGGAAACGTCGGCACCCACTTCCCGTTCTCGAGCCGCGTATTCCAGCCGACGTGATCCGTATGGAGGTGGGTGCACATCACGAGATCGATGTCTTCGGGCGCAACGCCTTGCGCCCTGAGGTTATCCATCCACGGCCAGTTCTGGCGATGCCAGTTCGGCCGCACGGGCCGGTTCTTGTCGTTGCCCACGCAGGCGTCGATCAGGATCGTAAGGCGCGCCGTCCGGACCACGTAGCTCCGGAACGCCATGATAAGGTTTCCGGTCACCGGGTCGATGCTGTGCGGCTCCAGCCAGGACCGGTGCGCATCAACGGCTTCGCGCGTCGCGTCCGGATACATTTCGAGCGGGTCGCGGTAGACGCCCTGCCATTCAAGCACCCCGTGGATAGTCGCGTCCCCGATCCTGAGCGTCGTCATACGGTCGTATTCCCCCGGATTTTTAGGGCCGGCGCGAAGGTTCGATGTACCGGTGTCCCGATTGAAGCTATGATTAGGGCGGGTAGTAAAACACATGGGGAAACACCAGGAAACGTTCACTTGGACTGGTAGTAACTCTGGCCGCGCTGGCGGTCGGTCCGGCGCAGGCCGAAACGCCGCTCGAACGCGGTACTTATCTCATGAAAAGCGTCGTCGCCTGCGGCAATTGCCATACGGCGAAGGGCGGTCCGATGGCGCAGCACGAACTCGCCGGCGGATTTCCAATGAAGGAAGGCCCGATTGACGCGGTCACGCCGAACCTGACGCCGGACAAGGAAACGGGCATCGGCAGCTGGACCGATGCGCAGCTCATGAAGGGTATCCGCGAGGGCAAGCGCCCGGACGGATCCACGATCGGCCCGCCCATGCCGTTCGACATGTATCGCGGGCTGTCGGACAGCGACACGAAGGCGATCATCGCCTATCTGCGCGCCCTGCCGCCGGTCAAGAACGCAACGCGCAAATCGGTCTACAAGTTTCCGCTGCCGCCCGCCTACGGCCCGCCCGTGGGGTCGATCCCCGACGTGTCCAAGGCCGATAAGGTCGCCTATGGCGGCTACCTCGCCGGTCCGGCCGGGCATTGCATGGAATGCCATACGCCCATGACGAAACCGCCGACGCGCGACTACCAGAACATGCTCGGCGCCGGCGGGTTCAAATTCGAGGGGCCCTGGGGCGAGAGCATCGCCGCCAACCTCACGCCCGACAAGGAAACCGGTATCGGCAACTGGACGGACGCCCAGATCAAGGCCGCCATCACGCAGGGCGTGCGGCCGGACGGCACCAAGCTGCGCCCGCCGATGGCTTTCGGGTTCTACAAGAACATCAGCGACGACGACCTGAACGCCATCGTCGCCTATCTCCGCTCGCTCAAGCCGGTCAAGCACGCGGTCCGCTAGACCCGGCGAAAACCCAACGCAAAACGGCGGTCTTCGGACCGCCGTTTTTCATTTCGGACGAAGTATGTTCTCTCAGCGGAGACGATCCGCAAAGATCCTCTTGAGCCGCTGCAGCGACGCCGGGTCGACGTCGAGGAACTGTACGCCGATTTCGCCGGTCCGCGGATCGACATGCCTGATTTCGGCATTGAGGTCGAAGCCGTAGTTGATATCGCGATGCGGCAGCATAAGCCGGATCCGCATGCGATCGCCGGGTGTCATGGGCGCGGAATAGTTCGAAAGCCGGAAACCGTCCGGGCTCCAGTCCAGGAGCTTGTAGGTTTTCGACTTGATGATCACCGAGGCGCCGGATTCCGACACGCGGAACGAGCCGCGCCGGTCCGACGCAACTGCTGGATTCGTACCGAAAGCGGCTTTCAGAAGGGCGAGTACCATGGGCGCTTCTACGTGGTTTGATTCGACGCCCTGAGTTTGCCGCAACAGGCATTAACGGCGGATTAATTCGGGCCCGAAACCCGCATCAGGCCCGTGTTTCGCCGAATGCGGGGTGCGCTTCCGCCGCCCGGACGCAGAGCGCTTCCAGCGCCGGATAAGGGGCGTCCTCGAATAGCTGCGGCAAGGCCCGCTTCCCGAACTCGAAAACCGAGACCGCCGTGATATCCGCCTGGCTTATCCTGTCGCCGAACAGCCAGCCACCCGTCTCGCGGGCACGGTCCTCGACGACGTGCAAAGCGGCCGCGATCTGGCCCATATTCCGGTCGGTATAGTCGCGGAAAATCTTGTCTTCGGGCCGCCGATTGAGCTCGTAGTGATTGACGACCATCTTTTCGCACGCGCTCGTCGACCAGGCGACGAGTTGCAGCACCTCCCGGCGAGCATCTCCGGACGCGGGAACCAGCCGACGCTCGGCCGGCACCTGCTCGTCGAGGTAGTCGAGGATCGCGCTGCTTTCTATCAGGGTGGCGCCGTCCTCGCACACGAGCGCAGGAACCCGCACCATCGGATTGTACTTCCGGATCTCGTCCGCCTGGGTCAGGTTCGAGAGAGCGAGATGCTCGAATGGAAGACCGAGCACCTTCAGCGAAATTCCCACCCGCCGAGTATAAGGCGACAGATAGACACCGATAAGCTTCAGCACGTTGCCGCCTTCCCCCGGGGAACGAAGCCAGCGGCTAGAGCTTGAAAAGCTTGCGCGCGTTCTCGCCCAGAATGTTCCGCTTTTGCTGCTCGTCCAGGAAATCGAGGTCCCAGATCACCGACGGCACGTCCATGTCCGGCAAGGGATAGTTGGATGCGTACAGAACCTGATCGCCTGCATCCATCGCCTTGAAGGTCGATTCCAGCAACTTGCTGTTGCCGTTCTCCAGCGGCTGCGACGTGAAATACATGTCGCGCATGTAATGGCTCGGCAGCTTCTTCAGGCCGGGGCACTCGGACGATCGCATCCGGTATTCGCTATCGATGCGCTGCATCACCCAGAGCACCCAGGCGAGCCCGCCTTCCATCCACAGGACGTTGAGTTCCGGGAACCGTTCCTGCATGCCGTTGCACAGCCAGTTGACGCAATGCACGACGTTGTAGAACGGATAGCCGATCGCCTGGACGGCGACGAACCGGCTGGGGCTGCCGAAGGTCGGGTCGTCCCAGTCGTAGCCGGTGTGGAAAGACAGGACCTTGCCGGCATCCTGAATGGCGGCGTAGGTCTTGGCGTAGACGTTCTCGTGCACCGCATTCTGGCGGACGGACGTCACGAGGAAGCCGACGATGCCCGGCTCGTCCTTGAATTCCTGCACCATCCGGTAGGTGGCTTCTGGGTCGTTGAACGGCAGGTAGGCGAACGACTTCAGACGGTCGGACCCGGACAGCACCTTTTCTAACAGCCAACGGTTGTAGGCCTGGGCGATCTGTACTTCGAACTCGATCTGCGGATGCATGCCCATCAGCATCATCGGCGTCGGCAGAAGAACGGCGACGTCGACGCCCATCGAATCCATGCGCTTGAGCGCGAGCTGTACGTCACGGTGCCCGCCGTCAGCCGAGGTTTCCTCCAGCCCGCGAAGCGGCTCACGGGTAATGCGTCCGCCCAGGTCCTGATATCCGACACGGGAATACGGGAAACCCCGCGACTTGCGCGCGACGCCCAGCGCCGACATGGAGAGCTGCTTCATCACCGGATCGGGGATGTAGTCGAGGAGTTCGCCGACAGCCTCCGTCTCGTAATGATGGGAATCCGCATCGACGATGAACACGTCCTGCAGGCCACGTTCGTCCCGCTGGCGCGATGCGTTCGTCAGCAGCTGCGAGGTATCGAATTCGTCGACCTTGAGCGCGTAGATGTTGTCGCTGGAGGGAAGCTCCATCGGTGTCCCTTTCCTCGCCGGTTCTTCAGTTGTGCGGTGTTGCGGCGATCATATCTTCGAAATTTCGAAAGTCGATTCCGCAAACAGGTCTTCGGGCGTCAGCAGCCTCTCGGACAGGCCGTGACTGTAGGAATAGCGCGCAAGCGCCTCGATTTCGTGGCGCGACTCCTCGATGCCGTAGCGCCAGTAGTCGTTCCCCATCAGTGCCACCGTATCGAGCCGCTCTGCGTCGACCCAGGGCAGCGTAACGCCGAGCGCGGCCGTCTTGCCGACATGCTCGTACGCCAGATCGCGCGACGCCAGGAACGCCTTGTAGAGACTGCCCGCCAGCCACGGGTATTTTTCGTGGAGATCCTTGCGCAGGCCCATCAGATGCATGATCGGGAACATCTTGGTCTTGCGGTAATATTCCTTTTCGACCTCCCGGAAATTCGGGAACAGACGATCGATTTTCGGCTTGCCGAGCGAATAGCTCGACGGCGCGCGGGCCGTCATCAGCGCATCGAGTTCGCCGGCCTCGAACATCTCGACCAGCGTCCGGTCGTTCGGGATCGGTTCGAGGTCGAGGCCGGGCGGCGCCGCGAACGGCGTCCGCTCGTCGCGCCCCGCTTCCTCCTGGCCGCCGGAACGCCAGCGGATTTCCTCCGGCTTGATTCCGTACTCGTCCTCGAGGATGCCGCGCATCCAGACAGGCGCCGTCATCTGATATTCGGGGACACCCACCAGCTTGCCTCGGAGATCTTCCGGCTTTTCGATGCCCCTGTCGGTCCGGATATAGAAGCCGGAGTGACGGAATACGCGGCTGACGAAGGCGGGAATGCCGACATAATCGGCCTTGCCCTGCGACGTCACCCGCATATGGCTGGAAAACGACAGCTCGCAGCAGTCGAACTCCGCATAGCGGAACGCCCGGAAGAACACCTCCTCCGGCTCCATCGGAATGAAGGTTACGTCGCAGCCCTCGACCTTTACCCGGCCGTCCTTGATGGCGGCCATGCGGTCCATATCGCCGGCGGCGATCGTGATCTGGATATCGTGTGCCATTTAACTCCGTCCCTGGTCCCTGTATTTCACCTTCCCGGAAAATTAGCGGATTAGCAGGCCCAAGCCTATGGGCGACCGGCAAAATCGCGACGGGAAAACCGCAAAAATGACGCAATTGAGATCCATGAATCCGGCATTCGCAGTTGATTTTGCACTGCAACAACCAATGTCTTGTGTAAATGCCCGAGCCCCGTTCGACCTCCTCCCGGCCGCCATACGCCCGCCTCCACAGGATCACCGTCGCATTCGCGGCGGCACTGGTCGTCTGTTTCGCGGTTATCGGTGCTTTGCCGGATATCGCGCGATGGCAGATATCCGAATCCCTGGAAGATCTCGGCGTGCGCTCGACAGAGATCGAGGGAATCCGGATCAATCCCGTAACGGGCCGCATGGAGATCCGCCAGTTCCGGGCAACCGGTCCGGACGGCACCGAGATTTCGATCGGTTCGGCGAAGCTGAATATCAGCCTGAGCGCGCTCGCCCGCCGTCAGGTGACGATCCAGGACCTTACCGTCTCCGAAGCAAACGTCTCGCTGCGCCGCGACGAACAGGGCCGCTGGTGGATCGGCGGCATCCAGATGGGCTTCGGGTCGGGCGATGGCGCCGATGCGTCCGAAAGCGAGAACGAGCCCTGGGACGTCAAGGCGAACGAAATCCTGCTCGCTAACAGCGACGTGGCGGTTACCGTCGGCCCCGATACGTTCAAGGCGAAAATCGCCCGATTGCAGGTCGAGGCGCTATCGACGCTCCGGCCGGACGAGCCTGCCACGCTTCGCCTCGAAGCGAGCGCGGCCGGAGGTACCATTCGGGCGGAAGGCCGGCTCTATCCGTTCCGCCCCGATCCCGGCGGCGCGGTGGCGCTTTCAGCCAGCGGAATCGATCTGTCGATATACGAGCCGCTGCTGGCCTCGGGGCGCATCAAGCATGTCGCCGGCAAGACGCGCATCGTCGGCGACGTCCGTCTGGCGATTTCGGACGGCGACGGAATCGCTTCGTTCGACGGCAGCATCGGCCTTGCCGGGTTCGATCTCAGCACCACGCTGTTCCGGGCGCGTTCGGACGAGCTGTCCTGGAAGGGATCGGCGACAATCCGCCGATCGCTGGCTCTCGAGGCGGCGGCCGTGCTGCCGGCGGTCAAGGCGTCGGGCGTCGCGGC
>JAYPTI010000059.1:0-17308 GCA_038133505.1 Alphaproteobacteria bacterium | reverse complement strand
GCTGATGGCCGGTACGCACGGCATCGCGTGGACGGTCTATGCGCGCGATCCGGAGGGCAACACGCTGGAGTTCTTCGTCGACACCCCGTGGTTCGTCGACCAGCCGTTCCTGGAGCCAATCGATCTCGCGAAATCGAACGACGAGCTGATGGCGGAAACGGAAGCGCTGGTCCGCGACAAGCCGGGCTTCCAGGATTACGGCGAGTGGCGCGCCGAGCTCGCCGAGAAGCTTGGCCGGCCGGTCGTCGCGAAACCTTTCGCCGACGCATAGAATCCGGCGGTCCGCGCTTCCCTTTTTTCGGAACGCCGGACCGCCGATATTCCTCTCCCGACACGCCCGTATCTGCCTAGAATGGCGGGGGAAATGACAGGGAGAGTTTCGTGCAGGCACTCTACGACGTCGACGTCATCGCACTGAATGTGGTCCGGGACATGCCCGTCACCCGGACCGAAGCGAACTATCTGGCGCTGCTCGAAGCGCTGGAGGTGACCGGCATCGACGGGCTTTCCGAAGCCGACCTCCGCGACATGGCCCTGATGGCCCTTCAGGACCTCGATCCGGAAGAGGCCGCCGATGCAGTCCCCGCCCTGAAGCTGAAGGACGCCGTCAGCTGAGGCGCACGCCAGAACATCGTGCAGGACCTCGTCGATGACCAGCGCCCTTGGGAGGAAGCGGCCGACATTTCCCTCCACAGCCGGATCTTCGCGGCGGCGGTTCTGATCCAGGCCGCCTATCCGGCGCGATTCCCCCGCCCCGACATGTTGCGCCTCACCCTGCGGATGACCGCGAAGACGCCGCACGCGGCAGACGTGTTCGAAGCGCCGCCCGCGCCGGCCTTCGTCGCCCGGGTGCTGTCGGACGGCATGTCGGAAACCAGCGTGCTCGAGCGGCTGCTCGAAGACCGCATCGAGTCGAATTCCTTTGCCGATGCGGCCGGAATCATCTGGCAAGCCGAATTCTCCGACATCGCCACCGATCCGCCGGCGGCGACTCTCACGGTCTACTCCGCGACGCTGTGGCTGAAGGCGATGGAAGAGGTGGAAAGTTTCCCGTCGGACGCCCACCCCGACACGTAAGGCCGCATTTAACCCACCATATCGTTCACGGCGTGAACGCCCCAGCCCGGCACGCCGGTTCCGGCTTGCGCGGCCGCTTTCGCGTGATCGGACACCGCATAGCAATAGACGCAGCCGTGCGCGCAGCTGTCGTATGCGCCGATGTCGCGGCTCTCGGCACAGATGCAGCCAGGCCGGTTGCCCTTGACGCGGGCGGCGAGCGGCCGGCCGGCAACGTCCGACAACCGCGCGGCATCGATGCAGGCGGCAGGCTCGACGCCGGCAATTTTGAGCTCCGGCTGGCTGCAAACCGTCATTTCGATGCCGCAGCCGCCAAGAATTGCCTGTAAGTCGCCCAACAGGGCTGATTTTTCGTCGATATCGGGATCTTTCCAGTCAAATTGGCCAGTTTTGGCCGCCCGACCGAGCCGTCGGCGGGTTTTGCGGTAGATTTGGGCGCTCGAAACCACGCATTCGTCAACCGATCCGGCCAACGAAGCGGCCAGTTCCGCGACTGTTTCGCGATGGCGGGCCGGCGGCGTCAGGGATGTGAACAGTACGGGATCGTTACGCCACACCACGGTGCGCGGCCCGAACCGGCGGGCGAGGTCGCGGATCTGCGCGACGACGACATCCGGCCGCGGCGTATGGGCATCGAGCGGGCGCGGATGCCCCGTGACGGTGAACTGGACGACGAAGGGGAGGCCGGCCGCGGCGACGTCGTCGAACGCAGCCGAAAACGGCGCCGCGTTCCGCGTCCAGAACACGAACCCGTCGCAGTCGGGCGCGGCGAGCGGCACACGATAGGGCTTGCCGCCATAGGGATTGCGCACCTCGCACCATCCGGCAGCCAGGCGCGCGGAACCAGTCGGCGTAAAACGCTGGAATATCAGTGCGATAACTGGCTGAAACGATCATTCGGCCCGATCATAGCGCGAAAATGGCGCGCCGCCTGCCCGCGCACCGCCCGAAAGGCGAAAAACCGTCTGTTTCCCGCGCCTTGGCCTATTGTATCGACGGCGGGACGTGCCTATATACCGGCCATCACGTCTTAAACCTTAGTGTTCAAACCTTGGGGGATTGCCGGCGGCGCCGTCTCGGGTCCCGGAAATCTGCCGAAAGCGAGGTAAAATGGGTAAAGCAATCGGTATCGACCTCGGCACGACGAATTCGTGCGTCGCGGTCATGGACGGCTCGGACGCCCGGGTCATCGAAAACTCCGAAGGCGCACGCACGACGCCTTCGATGGTCGCCTTCGCAGCCGGCGACGAACGTCTCGTCGGCCAGGCCGCCAAGCGGCAGGCCGTCACCAACCCCGAAAACACGCTGTTCGCGATCAAGCGGCTGATCGGCCGCCCGTTCGACGATCCGACGACGAAGAAGGACGACGACCTCGTCCCCTACAAGATCGTCAAGGCCGACAACGGCGACGCGTGGGTCGAGGTCGACGGCGAAAAATATTCGCCGAGCCAGATTTCCGCCTTCATCCTGCAGAAGATGAAGGAAACCGCCGAGGCGCATCTCGGCGAGGAAGTGACCGAGGCGGTCATCACCGTGCCGGCCTACTTCAACGACGCCCAGCGCCAGGCGACCAAGGACGCCGGCAAGATCGCGGGCCTCGAGGTCCTTCGCATCATCAACGAGCCGACGGCGGCCGCGCTTGCCTACGGTCTCGAGAAGAAGGAAGCGGGCACCATTGCGGTCTACGACCTCGGCGGCGGCACGTTCGACGTCTCGGTCCTCGAGATCGGCGACGGCGTCTTCGAAGTGAAATCGACGAACGGCGACACGTTCCTCGGCGGCGAGGACTTCGACGCCCGCATCATCGAATACCTCGCGGACGAGTTCAAAAAGGAGAACTCGATCGACCTGCGCAAGGACAAGCTCGCGCTCCAGCGTCTCAAGGAGGCGGCCGAAAAGGCGAAGATCGAGCTGTCGTCCTCGTCGCAGACCGAGGTGAACCTTCCGTTCATCACGGCCGACCAGAACGGTCCGAAACATCTCAACATCAAGCTGACCCGCGCCAAGCTCGAGGCCCTGGTCGACGATCTGGTCGAGCGGACCATCGGGCCGTGCAAGTCGGCGCTTAAGGATGCGGGCCTGTCGGCCGGCGAGATCGACGAGGTCATCCTGGTCGGCGGCATGACCCGCATGCCCAAGGTGATCGAGACGGTGAAGAGCTTCTTCGGGCGCGAGCCGCACCGCGGCGTGAACCCGGACGAGGTCGTCGCCATCGGCGCCGCGATCCAGGCCGGCGTGCTCAAGGGCGACGTCAAGGACGTGCTGCTGCTCGACGTGACGCCGCTGTCGCTCGGCATCGAGACGCTGGGCGGCGTGTTCACCCGCCTGATCGACCGCAACACGACGATCCCGACCAAGAAGAGCCAGGTGTTCTCGACGGCCGAGGACAGCCAGAACGCGGTCACCATCCGGGTCTTCCAGGGCGAGCGCGAAATGGCGGCGGACAACAAGCTGCTCGGCCAGTTCGACCTGGTCGGCATCCCGCCGGCTCCGCGCGGCGTGCCGCAGATCGAGGTCACCTTCGACATCGACGCAAACGGCATCGTCAATGTCGGCGCCAAGGACAAGGCGACCAACAAGGAACAGACCATCCGCATCCAGGCCTCGGGCGGCTTGTCCGACGAGGACATCGACAAGATGGTGAAGGACGCCGAGGCGAACTCCGAGGCGGACAAGAAGCGCCGCGAGGGCGTCGAAGCCCGCAACCAGGCGGACGGCCTGATCTACACGACCGAGAAGACCATGGCCGAGCACGGCGACGCGCTGTCCGACGAGGACAAGGGCGCCATCGAGACCGCAATCGCCGCCCTCAAGACGGCGATGGAAGGCGACGATGTCGCCGCGATCCAGGCCAAGTCGGAAGCGCTGGCCCAGGCTGCGCAGAAGCTCGGCGAGGCGCTCTACAAGGCGCAGCAGGAAGAGGCCGCCGCCGGTCCCGACACGGGCGATGCGGCCGGCGACACCGCGGGGTCTTCGGACGACGACGGCACCGTCGTCGACGCCGACTTCGAGGAAGTCGACGACGACCAGCCCAAGGACAAGACCGCCTGAACGGACTTTTCCTGAAAGGTAAGCCAGCCGCGCCCCGAACCGGACAGGATCGGGGCGCGGCAGTCGACCGGGGGCAGTAGCCAGTATGTCGAAGCGCGATTTTTACGAAGTTCTCGGCGTCGATCGCGGTGCGGACGAAAAGGCGCTCAAAAGCGCCTACCGCAAGCTCGCGATGCAGTACCATCCGGACCGCAATCCGGACGATTCCGAAGCCGAAGCGAAGTTCAAGGAAGTTAACGAGGCATACGACGTCCTCAAGGACGGCGACAAGCGCGCCGCCTACGACCAGTTCGGCCATGCCGCGTTCGAGAACGGCGGGCCGGGCGCCGGGCGCGGCGGCGGATTCGATTTCGGCGGAGGTTTCGCCGATATCTTCGACGAGATGTTCGGCGATTTCATGGGGGGCGGCGGACGGGCCGGTCACGGCGGACGCACCCGCGCAGCGCGCGGCGCCGACCTCAGATACAACATGCAGATCAGCCTCGAAGAGGCGTATAGCGGACGCGAGACGCAGATTCGCGTGCCGACCGCCGTGAGCTGCGACGACTGCAACGGGTCCGGCGCGGCGAGGGGCTCGCACCCGTCGACCTGCGGCGCCTGCGGCGGCCGCGGCAAGGTGCGCGCCCAGCAAGGTTTCTTCACCATCGAACGCACCTGCCCGACCTGCCAGGGTTCCGGCCAGGTGATCGAGGATCCCTGCGGGTCGTGCGGCGGCGCCGGACGGGTCCGCAAGGAAAAGAACCTCAAGGTGACGATCCCGGCGGGCGTCGAGGACGGCACGCGGATCCGCCTGTCGGGAGAGGGCGAGGCCGGCGCCCAGGGCGGCGCGGCCGGCGACCTGTATATCTTCGTCGCGGTGGCGCCGCACAGGCTGTTCCGCCGCGATGCCGCCGACCTGCACATCCGGGTGCCGATCCCGATGACGACGGCGGCACTCGGCGGCTCGGTCGAGGTGCCGACCATCGACGGCAAGCGTGCAAAGGTCTCGATCCCGGCGGGCACGCAGTCCGGCCACCAGTTCCGCATGCGATCCAAGGGCATGTCGGTGCTGCGGAGCCAGGCGCGGGGCGACATGTACATCAACGTCAACGTCGAGACGCCCGTCAATCTCTCCAAGAAGCAGGAAGAGCTGCTGCGCGAATTCGCCGGCGAGAAACCGGCGAAGGGCAAGGAGAACAACAACCCCGAGTCGGAAGGCTTCTTCGCCCGCGTGAAGGAGTTGTGGGACGACCTGACGGACTGAAGACGGCCGGCGGTCAGCCCGCCGCCGCTTCCCAGACCTGAAAACCGAGAAGCCCCGCCGACGCCGCAGCCGCGAGCGCCGGCACAAGTCGCCGAAAAACGGGGGCGCCCTCGCGACGCTGAATCGCGATCAGCGAGGCATTCACCAGCACGAAGATACTGAGCGCGACGAACGACGTGGTGCGCGCAAGCGTTTCGATCGGCAGCGCCAGCGCAAGGACGAGGATCGTCGCGCCGACGACGCCTGTCGATATCAGGGGCGTCCGCGTCCGGGCGTTCACCCGGCCCAACGCCGCCGGGATCATGCCCCGCCGCCCCATGCCGTACAGCACGCGCGCCGCCATGATGATCTGGATCAGCGCGCCGTTCAGCACGGACACCGTCGCGACGGCAGCGAGCGCGTCGCCCGACAGCCCGGTCGCGCGCTCGAACACGAGGACGAGCGGCGCGCCCGAGGCGGCAAGCGTCTCCGCGGGCACGACCGCTCCCGCAACCGGCGCAACACATACATAGAGCAGCAGCGTGAAGACCAGCGTCAGCAGAATGGCCAGCGGCAGCGTGCGCTCGGCATCCCTGGTCTCCTCGGCGACGTTGACGATGTCTTCGAACCCGATGAACGCGTAGAAGGCGAGCACTGCCGCCGACAGCACGGCGGTCCAGCCGGCGAGCGACAACGGCACGAGAGGCAACGCCGGCGCCAGCGCCGACACGCCTTCGAGCCGCACGCCCGCGCCGACGATGACGATCAGCGCGCCGATCTCGGCGACCGAGATGACTGCGGCGACGGCCACCGACATGCCGATCCCCACGGCAGCGACCCCGGCAATGAAACCGACGACCAGCACGACGGACAGGGTGGAATCGAGCGCGACAAGCGCGCCGATATAGCCAGTGACGCCGTTCACGATTGCGGCCGACGAGATAACCCCTGCCGCCACGACGAACAGGCCGACGAGACGGGCGAGTTCCATGCTCCGCAGCCCCTCGCGCACATAGGCAGCCTCCCCGGCGCTTTCCGGAAATCGTTTTGCCAACGCCGCGAACGAAAAGGCGGACAGCCCCGCGAGCAGCGACGCGGCAAGGAACGCGAGCGGCGCATAGCCGCCTGCGATACCCGCGACCTTGCCGACGAGAACGAAGATCCCCGCGCCGATCGTGGTGCCCAGCCCGTAGAGCGTCAGCATGCCGAGCGACAGCGTCCGCCTCAGCTGCGGCGGCGGCTCGAAAGGGGGAGCGGGGCGGGTTGGATCCGTCATGACAGGCGATCATACGCGGGGCCGCGCCGCCCGCGGTGATTTGAATCAACGGTCTTGCGGGTTGCCATCCGAGAAGCGCCGGACTATCGGTTGCCCGGAACGAACAATGTGAGCGCGGGGAACATCATGGCCGACATGAAGATCGGAATCATCGGCGCGGGCGGACGCATGGGCCAGGCGAATATCCGCCAGGTAACGGCGACCGCGGGCTGCGCGGTCGTTGCGGCGTCGGACGTGCCGGGATCTCCCCTGATCGGACGCGACGCGGGCGAGGCGGCGGGCGCCGGCACGCTGGGCGTCGCGATCGGCGACGATGCGGCGGCGGTGATTGCGGCATCGGATGCGGTGATCGAATTCACGCTGCCCGGGCCGACCGTCGAGCACGCGAAACTCACCGCCGACGCCGGCGTCGCGCATATCATCGGCACCACCGGCCTCGAGCCGAAGCAGGAGGCGGCGCTGCGCGCGGCGGGCGAAAAGACGATCGTGATGCACGCCCCCAACATGAGCCTCGCGGTCAACCTGCTGTTCGCGCTCACCAAGCAGGTCGCCGCGACGCTCAACGAGGATTTCGACATCGAGATCGTCGAAATGCACCACCGCTACAAGGTCGACGCCCCGTCGGGCACCGCCGTGGGCATGGGCCGGGCAGCGGCCGAGGGGCGCGGTGTGGCGCTCGACGATGTGGCCCAGTGGGCGAGGCACGGCATTACGGGCGAACGCAAGCGCGGCGACATCGGCTTCGCGGTGATGCGCGGCGGCACGGTGGTCGGCGACCACACGGCGACCTTCGCGGCCGACGACGAGCGGCTCGAGCTGACCCACAAGGCCCAGTCGCGCCAGATCTTCGCGCGCGGCGCGGTGCATGCCGCGTTGTGGTCGGCCGGCAAGAAGCCCGGCTTCTACACGATGTTCGATGTGCTCGGGATCGAGTACTGAGAAGAACGTAGGCGGCGCCCGCTAAGCAACCACACGCTCTTCCGCGCCGTCCGCCTGCGCCTGTTCCCAACCGATCAGCGCGAGCTTGCGCGCCGGGCCCCAGCGGTAGTCGGTCTCGAACAGGTTGCCCTCGCGGATGACGCGGTGGCACGGGATCAACAGGCCGATCGGGTTGGCGCCGACCGCGGTGCCAACGGCGCGCGCCGCGGTCGGCTGACCGATGGCGCGGGCGATATCGCCATAGGTGACGAGCGCGCCCGGCGGAATCGCAAGCAGCGCCTGCCAGACCCGGATCTGGAAATTGGTGCCGCGGTACCACAGGCGCAGCGGTCGGCCGGGATCGCCGCGGCTGGGCCCGAAGACCGCTTCGCACAACGCCCAGGTCTCGTCCTGCGCCTGGCGGAAACGCGCGCCGGGATATCGCCGGCGGATGTCGGCGAGCGCAGCGTCGGGCGCCGCCTGGTCGGCCGGATCGAAAAACTGCAGCGCGCAGATGCCGCGCGGCGTCGCCGCGACGACGAAATCGCCGAACAAGCCGGTGTGGCGGCCCCACGCGATCTCGAGCCCGTCGCCCAGCGCCTTGTATTCGCCGGGCGTGACGCCCTCGTAGCCGACGAACAGATCGTGCAGCCGCGACGGGCCGGACAGCCCGGCATCGTAGGCGGCGTCGAGCACGCTTTCGGCGCGGTCGAGCGACTTCTTCGCATGCTCCAGCGTCAGATAACCGAGAAACTGCTTGGGACTGACGCCCGCCCAGCGCGTGAAAAGACGCTGGAAATGAAACGGGCTGAGCGCGGCGGCACCCGCGATGTCGTCGAGCGACGGCTGATCGCGAAAATTCTCCCGGATGTAATTCAACGCGCGCTCGATGCGGGCGAAATCCTGCGCCGCCTGCTGCCCGGGATCTCCTCCGGTATCTCGTTCGGAAACGCTCATCTTCCTCATCTCCGTCAGCCGCGCCAGAAGGGTTTCGCGTATTCGCTCCATGCCTCGGCGCGGCCGATCCCGAGATCGCGCAACGCCCGGTCGGAAAGCGCAATCAGCGCGCGGCGCTGGCGCACGCGCTCGGCCCATCCGGTAAGCCGGTCGGACCAACGGATGGCGAAGGCGATGATAGAGGGCAAGGGCGCGAACATGCCCGGACGATAACGTGCGAACTCTGCCGTCTACACCCGAAACTTGCTGACTTTGAAGGACGGCCAAACGCGCGCGGCTCAGACCGCGGTTTGCGAGACCTCGTGCGAATGGGACGGCCGGCGCAGCCGGTCGAGCGCATCGCGGAGCGCGTCGGCAAGCTCGACCCTCTCGTCGGGCGTGAGGAAGGCGCCGACCTTGAGGCGGCGGCCGTGGCTGGAGAGCACGAGCTGGCTGTCATGGCGGACGGGCCGGTCGATATCGACCTTTAGCCAGTAGGGCTGGAAACGCCAGCGCTGGACGCGGCCGGACGGGCTGATCCGCTCGACGAGGAGCGTATCCTCGGTCAGCCGGATGGTCTCGTACATGCGCGCCCACCGGTAGTTGGCGCGGAACGCGAGATAGACCAGCGCACAATCGAGCCCGAAGAACCCGAAGACCGGCCAGGCGCCCGCCAGCATAAATGCCATCCCGGCAACGAAGCTGACCGAGACGATTGCGAGCATCAGCAGCATGAAGCCGCGGGGGTTGAGGCTCGTATGCGGCTGGAGAACGGCGTCGAAAAGATAATCCTTTTCGCCGTCGACGTCGGGCAGGGGGCTACGCAACTCGTCCATGGGCGGGATCATAGGAACGCGCCCACGGGAGTCAAAATATAATGAACGCATGGTTAACGGCCCCGGAAAACCGCGCCTCCGGGAGAGCGATTCGGGCGTCCTCCGGCGGGACGCCTCTTTCGCGCCGGAACCGCGCCGGGTAAAACGGCGTCATGCGCGCGACCATGCCCAGCCGCGACGTCGACGAATTCTTCCGGCGTCTCTCCGCCCAGAACCCCGACCCGAAGGGCGAGCTGAACTACGTCAACGAGTTCACGCTGCTCGTCGCCGTCGTCCTGTCGGCGCAGGCGACGGACGCAGGCGTCAACCGGGCGACGGAGAAGCTGTTCGCCATCGCCGACACGCCGGAAAAGATGCTGGCGCTGGGCGAGGCCAAGGTGCGCGATTACATCAAGACGATCGGCCTCTACCGCAACAAGGCGAAGAACGTGATCGCGCTGTGCGAGAAACTGATCGCCGATCACGGCGGCGTGGTGCCGGCCGACCGCGATTCGCTGGTCGAACTGCCGGGCGTGGGCCGCAAGACCGCGAACGTCGTCCTCAACATCGCCTTCGGCCAGCCGACGATGGCGGTCGACACCCACATCTTCCGGCTCGGCAACCGGACCGGCATGGCGTCGGGAAAAAACGTCGAGCAAGTCGAGGACAAGCTGGTGAAGCGCATCCCGAAGCAGTGGATGCTGCACGCGCACCACTGGCTGATCCTTCACGGCCGTTACGTCTGCAAGGCGCGCAAGCCCGAGTGCCCCGACTGCGTCGTGCGCGATCTCTGCCGTTTCAAGGCGAAGACCGTTGCTTAGGCGGACAGGCGCGAGCGGGGAGAAATAGGCATGCTGCTTGCCCGCCATGGCCAGACGATGTTCAACGTCATCTACGGCGAGACCCGGAAGGATCCGGGGCTCGTCGATCCGCCGCTGACCGACGAAGGCAAACGGCAGGCGGAGACGCTCGCGGCGGAGCTGCGCAACCTGGGTGTGGCCCGGCTGATCTGCAGCCCATACACGCGCGCGCTGGAAACCGCCGAGATCGTCGCCGGCGCGCTCGGGCTGACCTGTACGGTCGAGGCAAACGTGCGCGAGCGCACGGCCTTCTATTGCGACATCGGAACCCAGGCGCGCGAGCTCGCCCGCGACTGGCCGCATCTCGACTTCTCGCACCTGCCGGATATCTGGTGGAACCAGACCGAGGAGACCGTGCCCGACTTTCACGACCGGTGCGCCGGCTTCCGCCGCAGCGCCGCAACGCAGGACGGCTGGCGGGAAACCGCCGTCATCACGCACTGGGGCGTCATCCGCTCGTTGACCGGCAGCCGGGTCGGCAATGCCGAGGCAGTGCGCTTCGACCCCAACGATCCTCACCCGCCGCTCGATCTCACCTGGCCGTAACAAGGCATGTTACGGAGCAATTTCGGCCGGGCAGGCGCGTTTTTGCTAAAGCACATGGACTTGCGCGGTTCGCCATGATAGCCAGCATCGAAACACCCACCGGAGCACGAAATGGCCGAGACCCCGATTGACGCAGGCGCGGATGACGAACAGAGCGGCGTACCGTTCCTGATCGGCGCGCAGTACATCAAGGACCTGTCCTTCGAGAACCCGCGCGGTTTCGAAACGCTCTCCGCCATTCATCAGAACCCCAGCGTCAGCGTCGACGTCAGCACCAACGCCGTCCAGATCGGCGAAGAGGGGATGTTCGAGATCTCGCTTTTCATCCGCGCCGAAGCGGCGGTCGACGATCGCCCGGTGTTTATCGTCGAACTCACCTATGGCGGGGTCGTTCAGGTCTCGGGCGTCCCGGAAGAGGAAGTAAAGCCGATCGTCCTGATCGAGGGGCCGCGGCATCTGTTCCCCTTTGCGCGGTCGATCGTGTCGACCGCCGTGCGCGACGGCGGCTTCCCGCCGCTGCTGATCAATCCGATCGATTTCGCAGCGCTCTATGTCGAGCAGCATGTCGACGCCGAGGGCGCCGATATCTGAGCCTCTCGGGCCGAGGCGCCGGACCCGCCGTCTAGTCCTTGCCGCCGGCGCTTTTGGCGAACTGCTCGAAGAACGCCTTCCGAAGATCGCCGAACCCCTGGACGCCGGCAGTCATCCACTGCTGCATCATCTTGTCCGCGTCCATCTCGATGACGCGCTTCTTCAGTTCCGCGACCATCGCCTCGTTGACGGGCGTCACGTCGGGCAGGCCGAGAAACCGCCACGCCTCCTCCGGCGCACATTCGATATCAATTGATACTTTCACGATTGACTCTCCTCCCGCGCGTTGCAACTTTGGACCGAATGGTGCCGCCGACGCGGCGACGCCGCAAGTCCCCCCGATCGATCGCCCGAAAGGCCTTCATGTCCCGGAACCGCCTCGCCGACGAAACCAGCCCCTATCTGCTGCAGCATGCGGACAACCCTGTCCACTGGTACGCCTGGGGTCCGGAGGCGCTGGCCGCGGCGCGGGAGGCCGACAAGCCGATCCTGCTGTCGGTCGGCTACGCCGCCTGCCACTGGTGCCACGTGATGGCGCACGAGAGCTTCGAGAACGAGACCATCGCCGCGCGCATGAACGACCTCTTCGTCAACGTGAAGGTCGACCGCGAGGAACGGCCGGACATCGACACCATTTACATGAACGCGCTCCACCTGCTGGGAGAGCAGGGCGGCTGGCCGCTGACGATGTTCCTGACGCCGGACGGCGAGCCGTTCTGGGGCGGCACGTACTTTCCGCCGGAATCGCGATACGGCCGCCCGGGTTTCGTCCAGGTCCTTGAGGCGATCTCGGATTACTGGAAGGAAAAGCGCGACAAGGCGCTCGAGAGCGCGGCGGCGCTGAACGACGGTCTCGCGAAGATCTCGGCGCAGCAATCGTCGGGCGCGGACGAAATCCCGGTCGAGATCAATGCCCGCGCGGCCGCCCGCCTCGCCCAGGAATTCGACATGGTCAACGGCGGTCTCGGCCAGGCGCCCAAATTTCCCAACCCGTCGATCCATGAGCTGCTGTGGCGCAGTTGGATCCACGACGGGAGCGAGACCTGCCGCGACGCCGTTCTGCTGTCGCTCGCCAAGATGTCCCAGGGCGGCATATACGATCATCTCGGCGGCGGCTTCGCGCGCTATTCGACCGATTCCATCTGGCTGGTGCCACATTTCGAGAAAATGCTCTACGACAACGCCCAGCTCGTCGATCTGCTGACCTGGGCGTGGCTCGATACGCGCTCGCCGCTGTTCGCCGCGCGCGTCGAGGAAACCGTCGAGTGGTGCCTGCGCGAGATGATCGCGCCGGAGGGCGGCTTCGCCGCAACCTACGATGCGGATTCCGAAGGCGTCGAAGGCAAGTTCTACGTCTGGTCGGCGCAGGAGATTGCCGAGGTTCTCGGCGACGGTGCGGATACCGTGCTGTTCCGCACCGTCTACGACGTCTCCCCCGGCGGCAACTGGGAAGGCCGCAACATCCTGAACCGGACGGCGCATCCCGACCCGCTCGACGATACCCAGGAGAAAAGCCTCGCGGCCTGCCGCGAAAAGCTCCTGGCGGTCCGCAACGGCCGCGTCTGGCCGGGCTGGGACGACAAGGTGCTGGCCGACTGGAACGGCCTGATGATCGCCGCGATGGCGCACGCCGCCGGCGTCTTCGACAAGCCGCGCTGGCTGGCGGCCGCGCGCGAAGCGTTCGGCTTCGTGCGCGCGCGCATGCAGGCCGAAGGGCGGTTGATGCATTCGTTCCGCGACGGCCGCCCGCGCCATGCGGCGACCCTCGACGACTACGCCAACATGACGCGGGCGGCGATCGCGCTTTTCGAAGCGACCGGCGAGCAGACCTACATCGATGCCGCGGAAGGCTGGATCGGCGTTCTCGACGCGCATTACTGGGACGCCGCATCCGGCGGCTATTTCTTCACCGCCGACGATGCGGAAGCGCTGATCGTCCGGACGAAGACGGCCGCCGACAACGCGACGCCGTCCGGCAACGGCGTGATCTGCGGCGCTCTCGCCCGGCTGTACTACCTCACCGGCAAGGACGCGTATCGCCTGCGTGCGGAAGCCGTGCTTCAGGCTTTTGCGGGCGAGATCGAGCGAAACTTCTTTCCGCTGGCAGCGCTGCTCTGCGCCAACGAAACGCTGCAGCGCTGCACGCAGATCGTGATCGCCGGCGCGGAAGACGACCCTGGGACGGCCGGCCTCCTGGCGGCGGCGCGCCAGGCAACCGACATGAACAAGCTGATCGTCCGGATCGCGGACGGGGACGCGCTTCCCGAGGCGCACCCCGCCGCCGGCAAGGGGCCGGTCGACGGACGGCCCGCCGCCTATGTCTGCACCGGGCCGACCTGCTCGCTGCCGATCACCGACGCGATCGAACTACGGAACGCTCTCTGACCGGTCTGCCTGTCAGTCCCGCGACGGCATGTTGAGGCCTTTCTGGGCCGCCGGGCGGGCGAGGCAGCGGTCGCGCCAGTCGACGACGTTCGCGAACCCGTCGAGACCGAGCGTCTCGCCCGCGTCGTAGGTATTGGTCAGCGTGCGCACCCACGGGTAAGTGGCGATATCGGCGATGGTGTAGTCGCCGCCCATGATGTAGTCGCGGCCCGCGAGCCGGCCGTCGAGGACGCCCAGGAGGCGCTTGGTCTCGTTGAGATAGCGGTCGGTCGGATAGGGGTCGGTGATCTTGTCCGCGGCGAATTTGTAGAAATGGCCGAGTTGGCCGAACATCGGGCCGACGCCGCCCATCTGGAACATCAGCCACTGCAGGCACTCGTAGCGTTTCACGGCATCCGTCGGCATGAACTTCCCTGTCTTCTCCGCGAGGTAGATCAGGATCGCGCCGCTTTCCCAGAGCGGCAGCGGTTTGCCGCCCGGCCCGTCGGGATCGATCATCGCCGGGATCTTGTTGTTGGGATTGAGCGACAGGAACTCCGGCGCCATCTGATCGTCCTTGCCGAACGAGACGAGGTGGGCCTCGTAGGGAAGACCGGTCTCCTCAAGCATGATCGATGCCTTGACGCCGTTCGGCGTGGGCAGCGAGTACAGCTGGATGCGGGCGGGGTGCCGGGCGGGCCAGCGCTTGGTGATGTCGAAAGCGGATAGATCGGTCATCGGGAGATCCGGTTTGCTGGGAAAAGAAAAAAGGGCCGCGCCGGACGGCGCGCTCCTTCCGAACTAGGACACCGGCCCGATATCGTCGATCAGGCGTCGGCCCGCTGCCCCTGACGGATCATCGCCCGCGCCACCAGATAAAGAACGATCGCGTTCAGGATGTGCCACATGAAATGGGTGCCGAGCGGAAAATCGCCGCACAACGGCTCGTCGATCGTACGGAACGTAAGCGACACGACGAAGACCGCCGCAGCGGCGAGCAGCGCGCGGCCGGCAGGATGACGCGGCACCGCAACGAGCCATCCGCCTATCGCCGTCATCGCGATCAGCGCCGCGATGTACGAGCCGCCGCGGAAGCCGGTCAGCGCCGGCACTGCCGCCGCGATCCCGAGCACCGCGGCCGGGCCCGCCCAGCACGCCCAGCGCGGCAGGCCGACAAATCGACGCAGCGCGAACCAGGTATAGGCGAGGATGAAGATCGCGATCGGAATAACGTCGGCGAGCGCCGCCCAGCGCTGGGCAAAAGTGTGGAACAGCCCGCTGCCGATGCCGATGACAGCGATCATGCCGGTCAGAAACCAGCCGATGGCGCGGTTGTCGCCGGCATCCCGGCACAGGAGCCGCACCAGGGCCGCCGCCGCGATCAGAAACGCGAGGTTTGTTACCGCATTTGCCGGTTCGGACCAGAATTCCGGGCCCGTGCGTTCGCAGTAGATGTCGATGTACCCGCGTTCCATAGCCGTACGAACTTAGGGCGCGGCCCGACCGCCGTCCACGCGGCAATGCCGGACAACATTTGTTGCGGAAGGATGCCCGCGACGGCCGCCGCGCCTTGACCCGTTCGAGGGGCCGCCGCATCCTCTTCCCATGACCGTCATCTCGTTCGCCTCGCCCGTCGGGCGCCTCTATCTCGAAGAGACGGATGGCGCTCTCGTAAGCCTCGACTGGTCGGCACGTCCGGAAACGGGCCGTTCGCCCCTTCTCGGCGAAGCCGTGCGTCAGCTCGACGCCTATTTCGCCGGAAAGCTTCGACAGTTCGATCTGCCGATGCATCCGGAGGGAACCGATTTCCGGCGGCGCCTCTGGCGGGCAATGACGGACATACCCTATGGCGAGACCCGGACATACGGAGATCTTGCCCGGGTGGCGGGCGGCAGTCCGCGGGCTGTCGGCGGTGCCTGTGGCGCCAATCCCCTGCCGATTCTCATTCCCTGCCATAGGGTTCTGGCGGCGAGCGGCAGGTTTGGCGGGTATTCCGGTGCCGGCGGGCTTGCAACGAAGCGCGTGCTGCTCGATATCGAATCCTGCAATTCACGTTTGCTCTGAATGCAATGCCCGACCGCAATTGGCCGGTGACAATTCCGGCCGTGAGCGCTATTCTTTGTTCAATAAGAAGCGGTTAACCAGATTCGTCCGTTCGCGAACGGAACCTCGGAGGAGCGTCAGACGGCCAGGTTGCACCGGCCGCCGGACATATCTGCGGTTCGGTTTTCTTCCCCGATGCGAACGCCGGATCGCCCGTCTTCCGGCGGGAGAGCTCCAACCCGGTGCGCGTTACCACCTGATCCTGTCGATATCGGCCGCCCGTGGTCGCCCTAGCAAAGGAAATCGAGATGCCCAAAGCAATTGTCGTCGAGAAAACCGGATCGCCCTCGGTCCTGAAGTGGCGGGACGTCGAGGTCGGACGGCCCGGCAAAGGCGAAGTGACGGTCCGCGCCAAGGCGATCGGGGTGAATTTCATCGATATCTACATGCGTTCGGGCCTCTATCCGATGCAGCTGCCCTTCATTCCGGGCGGGGAGATGTGCGGCGAGATCGAGGCGGTCGGCGCCGGCGTTTCCGGTTTCAAGATCGGCGACCGTGTCGCGTGCGGAACGGTCGGCACCGGTTGCTACACGGAGCTCCGCAACATCGACGCGGGCAAACTGGTCAAGGTGCCGCGGGAAATTTCCGACGACGTCGCGGCATCGATGATGCTTCAGGGCATGACCGCGCAATTCCTGATCCGTCAGGTCTACAAGGTGTCCAAGGGCGACACGATCCTGATCCATGCGGCCGCCGGCGGCGTCGGGCTGATCGTCTGCCAGTGGGCCAAGGCGCTCGGCGCGACGGTCATCGGCACCGTGGGATCTCCTGCCAAAGCGCGGCTCGCCAAGGCGCACGGCTGCGATTATCCGATCATCTATTCGCGCGAAAACTTCGTCGATCGCGTGCGCAAGATCACCAAGGGCGAGATGGTCCCGGTGGTCTACGATTCCATCGGCAAGGCCACGTGGCCGGCGTCTCTCGACTGCCTGCAGAAGCACGGCATGTTCGTCAGCTTCGGCAACGCATCGGGCCCGATCGGGGACATCAACCCGCTGATCCTGATGCAGAAGGGCTCGCTCGTCATGACGCGCCCGACCCTGTTCGATTTCGTCTCTACACCGGCCGAGCTGCAAAAGACGGCGGGCGAGGTGATGAAGATGGTCAGGTCCGGCGCGGTCAAGATCGAAGTGAACCACAAATATTCGCTCCGCGAAGCCGCGCGCGCCCACCGCGATCTCGCCGCCCGCAAGACGACCGGCTCGATCGTTCTAGAGCCGTAAGCGCCAGAGCATCGCGAGAAAAAGGGGCGCCCGACTGGGCGCCCCTTTCGTTTGCCTGCCGAATGGCCGGCGTTACTGGTTCATCGAATCGAAGAAGTCGTGGTTCGACTTGGTGCCCTTGAGCTTGTCGAGCAGGAACTCCATCGCATCGACCGTGCCCATCGGCGTGAGGATGCGGCGCAGCACCCACATCTTGGCGAGCACGCCCTTGTCGACGAGCAATTCTTCCTTTCGCGTGCCGGACTTGGTGATGTCCATCGCGGGGAAGGTACGCTTGTCGGCGAGCTTGCGGTCGAGAATGATTTCCGAGTTACCGGTGCCCTTGA
>JAYPTI010000058.1:6876-17377 GCA_038133505.1 Alphaproteobacteria bacterium | reverse complement strand
GTTCAGGACCGCCTGCTGGTCGGAGCGGTGCGGGGAGCCTATCAGGATTTCCTCGCGCGTGACCGTCATCCCATGGTCGCGCTGTTTCTCGACGTCTCGCCCGAGGCGGTCGATGTAAACGTGCACCCCGCCAAGGCGGAGGTGCGGTTTCGGGATGCGGGTCTCGTCCGCGGCCTGATCGTCGGCGGGCTGCGCCACGCGCTCGAAGCGGTCGGCCATCGGGCCTCCACCACGGTGGCCTCGGCAGCGCTGGGGGCTTTCCAGCCCGGCGGCGGCGCCTGGCGGCGCGAGCAGCACTTCGTGCCGAGCCTCGCGGATTCCGTGGCGGCCTTTCAGGCTCCCGACGAGCGGATGCCGTCCTTCGACAGTTTCCACCGGCCTTCTGCGCCGCCGTCCGGGCCGGGGGCGGGGCTCGGTGAGGAGAGCCCTCCCACGGTGTCCTACCCACTCGGCGCGGCCCGGGCGCAGCTTCACGAGACCTACATCGTCGCCCAGACCGAGACGGGCATCGTCATCGTCGACCAGCACGCCGCGCACGAGCGGCTGGTCTACGAACGCATGAAGGCGGCGCTGTCCAACGGCGGCGTGAAGCGTCAGGGCCTGCTGATCCCGGAAGTCGTCGAGCTCGGCGAGGAGGCGGCGGAACGGATCTGCGCCCGCGCCGCCGAGTTCGAGGAGCTCGGCCTTTCGGTCGAGCGGTTCGGCCCCGGTGCGGTCGTCGTGCGGGAGGCACCCGCATTGCTCGGCCAGGCCGATATCGCGGGTCTGCTGCGCGACCTTGCCGACGATATCGAGGAGTACGGCGCCGGCCTTGCGCTCCGCGAACGGCTGGAAGAGGTGTGTTCGACGATGGCGTGTCACGCCAGCGTGCGCGCGGGCCGCCGGCTCACGCCCGAGGAAATGAACGCGCTGCTTCGCGAGATGGAGGCGACGCCCCATTCCGGCCAGTGCAATCACGGTCGGCCGACCTACGTCGAGCTTGGCCTTGCCGAGATCGAGCGGCTTTTCGGTCGCCGCTGATCGCCGCTACATGGCGTCGGGAACCTCGCGGGGCAGATAGGCCCGCCGGTTCTGCGCCCTGATCCGCCACAGCAGCAGGATCGCGGCGGCGCTCAGCCCTGCGACGAAACCGGCCCACAGGCCAGCGCCCTCCATGCCGCCGCGAAATGCGAGCCAGAGTCCCGTGCCGAGGCCGATACCCCAGTAGCTGAACCCGGCGATCAGCATCGGCACGGCCGTGTCGTTCAGCCCGCGGAGGGCGCCGCTGGCAACGGCTTGGATCGTGTCGCTTGCCTGGAAGAAGGCGGCGTAAAGCAGGAAGGTCACGGCCAGCGCCAGCACCGCATCGCTGTCAGGCCGGGCGCTATCGAGAAAGATCGACGCGAACGTTTCCGGAATGGCGAAGACGGTCGCCGTCGTCGCGATCATGTAGATTCCGGCGATTCCGAGCGCGGTCCACGCGGCGCGGTAGGCGCCCGCAACGTCGCGCCGCCCCACGGCCTGGCCGACGCGGACGGTCGCCGCCTGCGCAAGGCCCATCGGCACCATGAAGGTGACGTGCGGCAGCTGCAGCGCGATCATCGTCGCCGCAATCGTCAGCGCGCCGAACTGGCCCGCGATGAAGATCGAGCTGATGAAGAAGCCCGCTTCCAGCAGCGACTGCCCGGCGATCGGCAGGCCGATCCGGAAGATCTCGCGGAACTGGAACCAGTCCGGCCGCCAGAACCGTCCCAGCACCGCATAGACCCGGAACGGCCGCCGGGTGACGGCGATGGCGAGAAGGACCGCGAACATCGTCCAGTTGACGATGGCGGTCGCGAGCCCGGCGCCGACCAGCTCCAGCCGAGGCGCGCCGAAATTCCCGAAAATCAGGGCGTAGTCGAGCAGCGCGTTCAGCGGCACGCCCGCGCACATCACCCACAGCGCGACGACGGGCCGGTTGAGCGCCGAGACGAAGTTCCGCAGCACCGCGAAGCCGATGCTGGGCGGCAGGCTCCAGATCAGGAAGGACATGTAGGCTTCGGCGTGCGGCATGACTTCCGCCGGCTGTCCCGTCAGCGTCAGGAAGTCGGGCGTCAGGCCGGAGAGCGCGACGGCGGGCAGCGTGAGGATCAGCGTGACCCACAGACCCTGCCGGACGACGCGGCGGACGATCCGCGGCTTGCGCGCGCCGTAGGCCTGCGCGGCGAGCGCCGCCGTCGCCGTCACGACGCCGAAGCAGCCGATCCAGACGAGGAAGAACAGCATCAGGCTGAGCGATGCGCCCGCAAGCTTTTCCGCGCCGAGCCGTCCGATCATCGCGGTATCGGTGGTCATCATCCCGATCCAGGCGAGCTGCGTCAGGACGATCGGTGTCGCGAGCCGGGTCATGCCGCGGAATTCGTTCCGCCAGGGGCGGTCGGCTGAAATATGGGTCGTGTCGGTCATCGGTTTTCGGGTCGTCGGGTTCGTCTCGGCATAAAAAAAGCGGACCGTACGGTCCGCCCTTCGCGCGCAACGGGATGCGGCAAACGAAGGGCTATGAAGGCGGAACGCCCTCGATCGCGGCCACGCCAATGCGCCCGGCCGGGCCGAAGCCGCCGGGGCTGAGGGTCGAAATCGTGTGCATCGTCCGTTTCATGGTCGGGCGGGTATAGGCGAACGGACGGTCAGGGGAAAGCGAAAACGATCCCTATGCCGCTTTTCTCATGAACGTGACACGCGCCGCGCCGTACTTGCGGGCATCCAGCAGTTCGAAACCTTCGGGCGTCTCGACGTCTTCCTTCGCGCCCGTCTCGACGACGCAGATCGCGCCTGCCGCGATCCAGCCCGCCGCGTCGAGCGCCGCGAGTGCCGGCGCGGCGAGGTCGCTGCGATAGGGCGGGTCCATGAGGACCATCGTGCACGGCGTGCGCGGGCGGACGGGATGCAGCGCGTCGCCCTGCAGGATGTCGCAGTGCGCGTTCTCGCCGAGCGCGGCGACATTGGCGCGGCAGGCCGCGAGAGCGTGTCGGGAACTGTCCATGAAAGTGACATGCGCTGCGCCGCGGCTCAGCGCCTCCAGCCCCAGCGCGCCGGTGCCGCAGAACGCGTCGAGGACGACGGCGTCCAGGACGACGGACCGGCCGCCGTCGCCCCAGTCCCGGTGGTCCAGGATGTTGAACAGCGATTCGCGCACGCGGTCCGAGGTCGGGCGAACGTCGCGGCCTGCGGGCGCGTCGATGCGCCGGCCCTTATGCGTGCCCGCGACGATTCGCATTCTTCTGCCGTCCGGCGCCGCCTTTTGCGCCGAGCTGGTCGCGCAGGACGCGCCCCGGCACTTCCTCCACCGCGCCGCGGGGCATCTTGCCGAGCTGGAAAGGTCCATAGGCGATCCGGATCAGCCGGTTCACCGGGTATCCGAGATGGTCGAACAGCCGGCGGATTTCCCGGTTCTTGCCCTCCTGCAGGGCGACGGTAAGCCAGGCGTTCGCCCCCTTGGCGCTGTCGACCGAGGCCTCGACGGGCCCGTAGATCACGCCGTCGACCGTCAGCCCCTTGGCGAGTTTCGCGAAATCGTCTTCGGTCGGCGTCTTGTAGACGCGTATCCGGTAGCGCCGCACCCAGCCGGTCGCGGGCAGTTCCAGCTTGCGGGCGAGCCCCCCGTCGTTGGTCAGAAGCAGCAGCCCCTCGGAATCGTAGTCGAGGCGGCCGACGGTCATGACGCGCGGCAGGTGCTTCGGCAGCTTGTCGAAAATCGTCGGGCGGCCCTGCGGATCGTTGTTGGAGCAGATCAGACCGGCCGGCTTGTGATAGCGCCACAGCCGTGTCGCCTGCGGCGCTGCTATGGGCTTGCCGTCGACGCGGATGTCGGAGCTGTCGTCGACCAGCGTGCCCGGCTCGGAAATCTTGTGGCCGTCGACGACGATCCGGCCGTCGGCGATCCAGCGCTCGGCCTCGCGCCGGGAGCAGACGCCCGCCCGCGACAGGCGCTTGGCGATCCGCTCGCGCCCGCCGGTCTCGCTCATCTCGATGTCATTTGCCACGCGAAGCTTCCGCGATGAAGGCGTCGAAGATCTTCTCGTCGGCCGGGTCGATGGAGAATTCCGGATGCCATTGCACGCCGAGGCAGAACCGGCGCGCGGGCGCCTCGATGCCCTCGATGACGCCGTCGGGCGCGACCGCGTCGATCACCACGCCGTCGCCGACGTCCTTGACCGCCTGGTGGTGGGCGGAATTCACCGACAGTTTCGTCGCGCCCGCGATGCGATGGAGAAGGGTGCCCTCGCTCACGATCACGTCGTGGCCCGGCTCGTCGCGCGGGTTGGGCTGTTCGTGGGCGAGCGGATCGTCGATCTCGTCGGGGATGTGCTGGATCAACGTGCCCCCGAGCACGACGTTGAGAAGCTGCTGGCCGCCGCAGATACCGAGAACCGGCATGTCGCGGTCGAGCGCGCCCTGCGTGACGCCCCATTCGAAGTCCGTGCGCTGCGATTTGAGGACGACCGACGGATGGCGCGCTTCGGCGCCGAACAGCGCCGGGTCGACGTCGAAGGCGCCGCCGGTGACGATCAGCCCGTCGATCTCGTCGAGATAGGCGCCGACCTGGTCGACCTCGTGCGGCAGCATGATCGGCAGGCCGCCCGCCCGCGTCACCGCGCCCGCGTAGTTCACGCGGACCGCATACCACGGGAATTTCGAATAGCCGCCGGGGTCCTCTGAATCGAGGGTGACGCCGATAACGGGCGGCTTCATGGCCGCGGCCTCAGCTTGCGGCGAGAAGCTCCGCTTCTTCCTTGAGCCACAGGTCGCCGAAGTCGACGTCCTGCCAGTCCTCGAACCACGGACCGCCCCGGGTGTAATGCACCACGTTCGGATGTCCGTCGTCCGGCGTCTCGTTCCAGCCTTCGAGCCAGTTCCATGTCTCCGATACTTCGCCGATCAGCTCGTCGTCGAGCCAGGCGAACCGATGCAGATACTTGCCGGTCTCCGTGTTGGCAAGTTCCGGCGTCAACGCCCGGTTCGCCGGATGGCCGCAATTGTAGAGGATCATAGAGGACCAGTTCTTGCGCGGATACAGCGTCTGCTTGCGCCCGTCCATCTTGTGCTTTTCCGACGGCCGGTGGTCGTGATGGACGCACATGACCGCGTACCGGTCGTCGATCTGCCCGATCAGTTCGGCGATGTCGGCGAGCCACAGGAAATCGCAGTCGCAGAACATCGCCCAGCCTTCGTAGCCGGCGAGATACGGCACGAAGAAGCGGGTGTAGGTGAAATCGGTCGAGGCGAGCGGGTCGATGTTGCGCGTATAGAGGCCCTTGGCGCGGAGCGCGTCCTGCACCAGCGGGATGATACGAAGCGGCACGGACGAGCGCGTCTCCAGCGAATGCCGGCACACGCGGTAGGCGGCGTCCTCGCGCCGGTCGTAGCCCACATAGACGGGGAAGGGAGCATCCGTCATCTGATGCTCCTGCATGATGCGGGACTGGAAATTCATCGGCGGATCTCCTTCGCAAGCGTCGACATGGCGGTCTCCCAGTCCCCGTCCGGCTGCTGCCGATAGACCGGCGAGCCGGGGAACCACGGGCTCTCGCCGCCTTCCGCAATCCAGCGGAACTCGGGCGGCGCCGGAACCAGGACATGGCTCGTCCTGCCGCGCGCTTCGCGCAGGTGAACCATCGTGTTGCTGACCGCGACGTAGTCGTCGAGCAGGCCGGGCAACGCCAGCAGGGATTCGAGGTCGTCGTTCGCCGCGGAGAGATTCAGCACCGGCCGGCCGAGCGCGTCGGCAAATGCGTCTATCTCGCCGTGCCGCGCGCCGCGCTGGATCGCGACGATCGTCGCGTCCTCCGGCAGTGCGCCGGCGAGCGCTTCGGCGGGCGCTTCCTTGAACAGCAGGCGGCGGCGGTTGGCCGTGCCGGCGCGCCACGTCACGCCGATCCATGGCGCGGGGCCGAACGTTTCGAGCTTCGCGCGCAGGGCCGCTTCGCGGTCCGCCAGTGCGGGCAGCGCGATCGAGGGCGGCGGCGTGTCTGTGTCCCCCATTTCGAGCAGGAACGGCAAGTCGCCGACGGCGACGACGTAGTCGCCCAGCGTGCCGGCATCCGGCGGCAGGATTTCGTCGACGATACCGGCGCGTTCCAGCATCGCGGCGAGCCGCGGCTCCGGCCGGTACGCGACCGAAGCGCCGCGCGACTTGATCGCGGCTGCGAAGCGCAGGAAGAATATCTCGTCGCCGAGACCCTGATCCGCCAGGATCGTGACGCGTTTGCCCGACAGGTTTTCGGGCAGGGGAGCGCGCAGCAACCCGCCCGAGGCGTTTCGGACGCTTTCCCGCTCGAGATAGTGACGCCAGCCCTCGGCGAAGCGGCCGGCGGACAGGAGGCAGTTGGCGAGGCCGGCGTTTGCGTCGCAATGGTGCGCCTCGGTCGAGATCGCCTTGCGATAGAATTCCTCCGCCGCGGCCAGGTCGCCTTTTCGCCGATTGACGTTGGCTGCGTTGCTCAGCATGTCGGCGTCGCCGTGCCGCGATGCGATGACCTTGCCGTACAGCTCCAGCGCCTCGTCGTAACTGAAGCGGCACGCGAGGATGTTGGCGAGGTTGGCGGCGATATCGATGTCGAACTGCGCGATCGCGCGGGCGGCCCGGAACAGTTCCTCCGCGCGTTCCTCGTTGCCGGCCTCGGCGTGAAGCGCGCCTGTCGCGTTCAGGACTTCCGCGTCCTCCGGCGACCGCTTGAGGAGCGCGTCGAACTGATCGATGGCGCCGGCAAGCTCCCCTTCCGCCCACAGGATATCGGCCAGACGACGACGCGCCTGCAGGCTTTCCGGCGCGAGCTGGACCGTGCGGGCGTAGTGACGCGCCGCCTTGGCGTTGTCGTCGGCGTCTGCGTATGCGTTGGCGAGGTTGAGATGCGCGGCCGCGCTGTGCGGGGCGATCTTCACCGCCCGGCGCAGGATGTCCGCCGCCCGTTCCGGATCGCCGGCCGCGCGATGCGCCGCGCCGAGGTTCGCGAGGATCTCGGGGTTCTTGCCGTCGCGCCGGGACGCCTGGGAAAGAAGATCGACAGCCGTCGCAGGATCGTTCTGGCGCAGGCGGATGGCGCCGAGGATATGAAGCGCATCGGTATTGTCGGGCTGGTCGGCGAGGACGGCCGAACAATGGCCGCCGGCTGCATCGAGATTGCCGGTGCGAAACGCCTCGACCGCATTTTCGAGCGAGGCGCGTAGGGAGGTGTTGGTCATCTTGCTGCCGTTTCAGGTTCGATTAACCAAAAGTACGGCGCGAGCGTTGCGAAACGGTAAAGTTCGCACGTTTTCCCGGGCGACCGCCGGCCAGAATGCGGGGAACGTTCGTTCCCTCCCGCAGTCGCCGCGGTGCTGGACGGAAGCGCCGACCTCATCTCCTTCTCGCCGTCGTCGGACGGGGAAATTCGTATGTCCGGCACCGCCATATCCGACGAACCTGGTCACGCGATTCGGTAGTGCTCCTCCGATGCCGGCCGATTGCCGGTCGCGGCGCCGACGAGCCCGGAGGGTGCAGGTCGTTCTGGATCCGGAGGCACATATCGCCCGGCAGCGACGCGGCGTCGGGCAGACGATCATGCCCGAACGGCGCGGCGGTGAAATCGGGGACCGGCGAGCGGGTCTACAATGCGCTGCCGGCCGTTTTCCGGGGAACGGCCAGACATCGTCAGGGGACTCTGGCCTCCAGTCGAGCCCTCTCCGGTCCCGGCGCCGCCGGCAGATGCGCGGACGTACCGGTCGGAAATTTCCCGTACTACGGTATGGCCTGACGTGCTTCATCCGCCCGGATGGCGGAATTGTCCGGTTCATATATGGTTTTCGGGTGATAGAGCGAGGTAAGTCTGCCTCCTGGTATTACGGTATGGCTGATTTCAATAAGCTGCTGGCCGTCGGGGAAATTGCGTAGTGCCGATAAAAATCGGGGGTGTCCGGCTACAATGCTGCAGCTTCGGGTTTCTTGGGTTGGCGTTTCGCGGGTCCGGAATCGCCGGATCGAATACGGCGGCGCCCCGAAGGCGGAGAGCCTGTGGATTCTCCGGTCCGACAGCCACGATCCGGTCATACTTGGCGCGGGAGCAGCCAAATCGTCCACCCTGTCGCCCGACATGAGCCGATCGAAGGCTACCCCGACGGCGACCCGGGTAGTACTACCCGTGCGGGCAGCGGGTATGCGGCTTTTCCGGTCGTCTCCGCCCGATCCGCGCAGTAGTGCTACCCCGGAGGGCGATACGTTGCGCCGAGGCGGAAGACTCCCCGACGTCGTACCCGGGCCAACTCCAGCACCGGCCGAGCGGGAACGCGCGGGCGGGCGTCCTCACCTTGCCCGGTGGGGCGCGACGTTCGGGAAACCCGTTGCCGGCGCGGCGAGAAATAGGCGGAGGGGACGCCAACCCGACTTGACCGCCCGGCGCGTCGCTTACAATGTGCGGCGATGACGACCGGTCCCGACCTTTCCACCTCCGTTTACATGGAGCGCGCGCTGGCGCAGGCGCGTGCGGCCGCCGACCGCGGCGAAGTACCTGTCGGCGCGGTGCTCGTCGACGGCGCGACGGGCGAGGTTCTGTCGGAGGCGGGCAACCGGACGGAAGCGGATCGCGATCCTACCGGCCATGCCGAGATGATCGTTATCCGCGAGGCGGCGAAAGCGCGCGGCGAGCCCCGCCTCGTCGGATGCGATCTCTATGTGACGCTGGAGCCGTGCCCGATGTGCGCGCAGGCGATCTCGTTCGCGCGGCTGCGCCGGGTCTATTTCGGTGCGTCGGATGCCAAGGGCGGCGGCGTGGAGCACGGCCCGCGCATCTTCGCGCAACCGAGCTGTTTCCATCGCCCCGAAATTTACGGCGGCATCGGTGAAACCGATGCCGCCGCGTTATTGAAGGATTTTTTTGCCGCCCGCCGTTAGCGCGAGCGGCGGCATTCCATCGTCTAGTCGAAATCGCCCTCGAAACCGTACTCGGCCCAGCGCGACTTGATGTGCGCCATGTCGTCCTTGTGCGGGAAGACCATCGGCGGATATCGGTTGCCGCCGTACTGATCCTCGAGGTCGAAGTCGAGATTGACGGTCGCGTCGATCAGCACGCGCGTCCACTTTCCGGTGCCGAACTTCATCGGATCGCGGTCGCGGAGGCGGGTTGACGGATCGAGCAGCGAGCCGAACGAGCCCGGGAAGAAGACGATGTCGTCCTCCGCCGCGTTCACGCGGTAGGCAAACGCCCAGTCGACGGAACCGTAATCGTGGATGTCGATGTCCTCGTCCACGACCCAGATGTTCTTGTAGCGCAGGTGCGCCGCGTTCGAGCCCCAGATGGCGGCCGCCGCCTGCTTGGCCTGGCCGCGATAGGTCTGCTTGAGCTGGATCATCAGCGTCGTGCCGTTATTGGCCGCCGGGCAGTGGACGTCGGTGACGCCCGGCACGCCCGCACGCTCGAGCACGTTCCAGGCGACGCCGGCGCGCTGCACCGAACTCGTGATCGAGTTCTCGTTGAGCATCTTGGGCAGCGTGCCCTCGAGCGTGCCGCGGTGGATCGAATCGTTCCGGTACGTGACCGCGGTCACCTTGGTGACGTGCTTGGGTCCCTGGTCGCCGCCGAAATAGCCGGTGTACTCGCCGAACGGGCCTTCCATCTCGAAGGTCGCCGGATCGGGATCGATATAGCCCTCGATCACCATTTCCGCATTGGCCGGCACCATCAGGTCCGACGTCTCGCACTTGATCAGCTCGACCGGCCGGCCGCGGATCGCGCCCATGACCTCGTATTCCGACACGCCGGTCGGGATCGGCGCCGACGCGCAATAGGGCAGCGACGGCTCCCAGCCGTAGACGTGCGCAACCGGCATCTTCATGCCGCGGTCGGCCCATTTCTGGAAATGCACGCCCCAGTTCTGCGCGCGCCACAGCAGCACCGGCAGCGTGTCCTTATGTCCGAGCATGCCGCGGTAGATACCGAGATTGTGCTGCCCCGTGTCGGGGTCCATCGTGATGGTGGCCTGATAGGTATTGATGTAGCGGCCGCCGTCCTCGCGGTGCCAGCGCGGCACCGGAATCTTGTAGATGTCGATGGCGTCGCCGGTGACGACATTCTCCTTGACCGCGCCTTCCTTGACCTCCACCGGCTTCACGCGCTGCTGCAGGAAGTGGCGGGTGGCCAGCACGAGGTCGCGGACCGGCGCATCCGTCGGCAGGCCGAGCATCATCGCGACGCGGCGATAGTTCGACAGGCCGCCGGTGAAGACCTTGCGCGAATAGACGTCGTCGCCGGGGCCGTATCCCTTGATGTTGTTGAACAGCAGCGCCGGCCCGTGGCCGGTCCCGAAGGTCTTGCGGGCGATGGTGCCCAGCTCGCAATCCCAGTCGACCTCGACGTCGATTTCGTGCAGCTCGCCTTCCGCGCGCAGTGCCTCGATCCAGCCGCGCAGGTCCTCGAAGGCCCGCGGCACGATCTTGTTGTGCATGGCGCCAAGTTCGTTCGACATTTATCAGCTCCCTCATTTCTGCATTGCAGCGCCCGATTTTCCA
>JAYPTI010000058.1:0-6866 GCA_038133505.1 Alphaproteobacteria bacterium | reverse complement strand
CGTTAGCGTTCGGCCTCAGTTCTCCGCGGTTTTCATGGCATTCAATCGCCAAGTCAATCGCGGGCATTTCATGTATCCATGCGAAATCTGCATGGGCGTGGCTATCGGTCGGTTCCGAGCCCCTTCTTCCACTTGCCGCTCAGCCCGAGCGTATCCCACCGGCCTTCGAGCGCCTTCATATCGTCCTGCGTCGGCAGTACGGTCGGCGGATAGCGGTCGCCGTTGCGCTCCGGCTCGTAGTCGAGATTGATCGTCGCGTCGGTCAGCACGCGGGTCCACTTGCCGGTACCGAAAAGATGCACGTTGGCGTCGCGGCGCCGGACGCTGGGATCGAGCCCCGCGCCCCAGTTGGCCGGATACAGGACGATGTCGCCTTCGCCCGCGGCGACGCGCCACGCGATCGCCCAGTCGACGGCCTCGTAGCTGTGCACGTCGATATCCGCATCGACGACCGTGACGTGCTTGTAGCGGACGTGCGACGAGGAATCGCCCCACAGCGCGGCGGCGACCTGCTGGGCCTGTCCGCGATAGGTCTGGTTGATCGCGACGTTCATGTTGACGCCGGCATGGATCGGATGGCCGTACACGTCGACGACGCCCGGCACGCCCGCGCTTTCCAGCGCGTTCCACGCGGTCGCCGAGCGCATGATCGAGCTCATGATCGGGTTCTCGCCGACGCTGCCGGGAATGCCGCCCTCGACGGTGCCGCGGAAGATCGGATCGGTCCGGTGCGTGATCGCGGTCACGCGGGTGGTGTGCTTCTTGGAACGTTCCGGTGCGTAGTAGCCGGTGAATTCCGCGTACGGGCCTTCTTCGGTGAAGGTCGACGGGTCGGTCGAAATCCAGCCCTCGATGACGATCTCGGCCGTCGCCGGCACCATCAGCGGCACCGTCTCGCACTCGACCAGATCGACCGGCTCGCCGCGGATCGCGCCCATCACCTCGTATTCGGAGACGTTGCGCGGCACCGGTGCGCCGGCGGTAAAGCCCATCGACGGTTCCCAGCCGATGACGAAGGCGACCGGCATCTCGTCGCCGCGTTCCTGGTGCTTCGAATAGTGAGCGCCCCAGTGCTGCGCCCGCCACATCAGGACGGGAATTTCGGCCGGTCCGCCGACCATACCGCGATAGATGCCGACGTTATGGATGTCGGTCTCCGGATCCTTGGTGACGACGCCGGCATAGGTCAGAACGTAGCGGCCGCCGTCCAGCCGGTTCCATTTCGGGACCGGTAATTTCAGCAGGTCGATGTCGTCGCCGGTGATGACGTTTTCCTTCACCGGCCCGTCCTTGACGACCCGCGGTGCGACGCGCTCCTGGAAGATCGTCCGGCAGATGCGGACCAGATCGGTAACCGGCGTGTCCTGCGGCAGCCCGAACATCATCGCGATGCGCGAATAGCTCGATTGTCCGCCCGTGAAGATCTTCGAGCAGAGCGCGTCCGGCCCGTTGTAATCCTTGATGTTGTTGAACAGGAACGCCGGCCCGTCGCCGCTTCCCTGCATCATGCGGATCAGGTTTCCGAGCTCGACGTCCCAGTTTACCTCGCCCGTGACTTCTTCCAGCTCGCCCGCCTCGCGGAGCGCATCGATCCAGCCTCGGATGTCGCCGAATGCAGCCCGGCCGCGGTTTTGTGCTGTCCCGTTCATCTAGTCGCCACCTTCCCTGTGTGGCGGAGAGATTTACAGGCTAAGCGGGCGAATTTCCACCGTCTGCGCTATGCGTCGCGGCGATAGGCATATGCGGGAGGAATAGGCGAACCTCCAGCCCGCCGCCGTCCCGGTCGGCCAGTTCGATATCGCCGCCGTGGCGTCGAACGATCGATCGCGCCACGGCAAGGCCCAGCCCGGAGCCGCCCGTTTCCCGGTTTCGCGAGGACTCGAGCCGGAAGAACGGCCGGAACACCTCCTCGCGCTTGTCCGCCGGGATCCCGGGGCCGCGGTCGAGGACGCGAACGACAGCGCGCTCCAGGCCCTCTTCAAGTTCCACGGTCGCCGCCTTGCCGTATTTCAGCGCATTGCCGATCACGTTCTGCAACGCGCGTTTGATCGAGGCGGGCGCGCAGACCAGCGGCAGCCGGTCTGGGCCCGAAAACTCGACCGGCTGGCCGGCATCGATAAGATCGTCGCAGATGCTGCGCAGCATCGCCGCGAGATCGGTCCGAAGTCGGTGCTCGTCGGCAGCATCGTCGCGCGCGAAGGCGAGCGTGGAATCGATCATCGCCTGCATCTCGTCGATATCGGCGATCGCTTTCCGCTGCTGGTCGGCGTCCTCGATGAATTCCGCGCGCAGCTTCAGCCGAGTCAGCATGGTGCGCAGATCGTGGCTGATCGCGGCGAGCATCATCGTGCGGTCGTCGACGAAGCGCCGGAGGCGTGCCTGCATTTCGTTGAACGCCCGCGTCGCGTTGCGCAGCTCGCGCGAGCCGCGCTCGGGGAGGGGCGGGGAGCGGACGTCGAGGCCGATCCGTTCGGCCGCTTCGGCGAAGGCGCGCAGCGGCCGCGTCATCCGGTGGACCGCCCAGAACGACAGCAGCACGATGAAGACCGAGGCGAGTCCGATCCAGAACGCGATCCTGACTGCCCATCGCAGCGACGTGGTGTCGGTCGAGCCGACGAAATTGATCCAGCCGCCCGTCCGCAGCTCGACGGCGACGAGCACCTTCAGCCGGCTGTTGAGCAGATCCGGCGGCGCGGGGCGTCCGCCCGGCATCGGCGGGACGGCGTCGCTTTGGCGGCGCCAGCTGTCGAAGACGCGGACCACGACCCGCCGGCCTTCGAAATCGGGAAGGACGGCGCGGATGTCGTCGGCATGCCGGCGGTCGCGCCGCCAGCCGCGCGGGATCGACGGACGATTGCCCTCGGTGACGGCCATCCAGAGCGTCGGGCTGTTCAGCGCGCGGATCAGGCTGTCGCGCTGCTCATGCGGCGTCGCCTCCACCAGCGGCACGATCTCGACGAGGCGCGCCGTCACCGATTCCGTGAGCAGGCGGAAGGTGGTTTCCGCGCGGTCGCGGATATAGAGACCGGCGCTGAGCCACAGCGCGATCAGAAGAACCGCGACGATCAGTAATGTCAGGCGGGCGGCGAAGCCGGACGGTTGGAACCGCCCGTGCCGCCGGGGGGCACGGGCGTTCATTCGCCCGCTTCCCCGGTCCCGGATGCCGCGACGCCCGCGGTGAAGATGTAGCCGCCGCCGCGTACCGTCTTGATCAGCACGGGGTCTTTCGGATCGTTCTCGATCTTGCGGCGGAAGCGCGACAGCTGGACGTCGACCGAGCGGTCGAACGGCCCCGCGTCGCGGCCGCGGGTCAGGTCGAGGAGCTGGTCGCGGCTGAGCACCCGTTGCGGCCGTTCGGCGAAGGCGACGAGCAGGTCGTACTCGCCGGCGGTCAGCGCGACGAGCGCGCCGTCGGGCGCCGTCAGTTCGCGCCGCGCGAGATCGATCCGCCAGCCCTCGAATACCAGGACGCGTCCGCCGGCCGGTGCCGGCGCGTCGTCGACACGGAACCCGTGCTTGCGCAGAAACCGGGACGTCAGGTCGCGGATTTCACGGTCGTCGTCGACGACGAGGATATGCGGGCTGCGGTCGGCCATGGGCGCACTATAGAGGCCGCTTTCCGGCGTCCGGCGGAAAATTTGTAACGGAGTGTTACAGCGCCGCGCCGTGCAACGAAGCGTTACCAAAAGCCGGGGTCGGCGACATCTCCGCGTTACACGGCCGGCCCACTTTAGGCGGCGTCGGCACCCGTCGGTGCCTTTACGGACAAGGAGACGATCATGTCACGTACCAAGAAAATCCTGCTCGGAACCGTCGCCGCCGTCGGAATCGGCGCAGCCGCCCTGTCGTTTTCGGGCGTCGGAGGCCAGACCATGAACACCGCAAAGCTCGAACTCATCGGCTCGGCCGCCGCTGCCGGCGGTCACCACGGCTGGAGCCGCCACGGAGGCCGCGGCGGACATGGCGGTATCGGCCGCCTCTGCAGCCCGTCGCGGGGCGAAAAGCTCGAGAACGCCATCGGCTTCGCCGAGGCCTTCTTCAGCTTCAATGCCGAGCAGAAAACCGCCTGGGACGGGCTGACCGCCGCGCTCCGCGATAGCAGCGCGACGATCGGCGAGAAGTGCGAGGCCCTCAAGAGCGGCGAACGGCCGAAAAGCGCGACGGCCAGGCTCGAACGTGTCGAGACGATGCTGACGGCCGGGCTCGACGTCGTGAAAAAGGTCCGTCCGGCGTTCGACGGGTTCTACGCGACCCTGAACGACGACCAGAAAGCGGCGCTCGACAAGCTGATCGAGCATCGGCGTCACGGCCGCCGCTGACGAAACCGCGCCGGCCCCGTCCCGACAATCAGCGACCGGGGCCGGCGCTCCACTCGAAACATGGGGGTAAAGATGGATACGTCGAACGGATTTGCCGGACCCGAAGTCTGGCGGGACAGGCCCGCGGTGATCGCGCGGCCGCCCTGGATCGTGGCGGGTTTTCTGGTTGCCGGTTTCGCGCTCGATGCGGTCGCGGCCGCACCGGTGCTGTCGGAGCCCGTGCGCTATCTCGGCGGCGCCGGCATGCTCGTCGCTGCAATCGGCCTGATGGCGGCGGCGATGGCCGTCTTCCGGCGCACTGGAACGCCCGTCGAGACATGGCGGGCGACCGAGCGCATCGCGCGCGACGGCCCCTACGGCCAGACCCGCAACCCGATCTACGTCTCGATGCTGATCGCCTACGCCGGCATCGGCGTGCTGGCCAACGCGCCGGCGATCGTCGCGCTCGCGCCTGTGCTTTTCGCGGTCCTGCACTACGGCGTCGTGTTGCCGGAGGAGGACTATCTGAAGTGCAAGTTCGGCGGCGCCTATCTCGACTACAAGCAGGTAACGCGCCGCTGGTTGTGAGACCGGCTGCGACATTTCACCCGCCTTGACACCCGTTCGTCCCGCCTCTTCGATGGAGCAATGACGGACGAACGGGTGCGGGAATGACTGCGGCTTCGAAGCTTATCGACGACCGGCCGGACGACGGCGTGTTCCGCGTCAGCCGGACATCGTTCACGGATGCGGAGATATTCGACCGCGAGATGTCGGAGATCTTCGAGCGCACGTGGCTCTATTTGTGTCACGAGAGCCAGGTGCCGAACCATGGCGACTACGTCGCGGCGCGGATCGGCCGCCAGCCGGTGTTCGTGATCCGCGGCAGCGACGGCGAAATCCGGTGTTTCTACGACGCCTGCACCCATCGCGGATCGAAACTGACGGGACGCACGTCGGGCAGCGCGAAGACGCTGACCTGCCGCTATCACGGCTGGTGCTTCAATGCCGACGGCGCCTGCACGCTGGTGCGCGGCGGGGACGAGGCCTATCTCGCGCCCGATCTGGCGCGGATGGGCACGAACCTGCGGCTGATCGAGAAGTTCGGGTCCTACAAGGGTTTCCTGTTCGGCTGCCTCGATGCGGCGGCGCCGTCGCTGGAGGATTTCCTCGGCGGCGCGATGCCGTTCATCGACCTGATGGCCGACCAGTCGCCCGACGGGATGGAGGTCCTGCGCGGCGAGAGCCGCTACATGATGGACGCCAACTGGAAGTTCCAGACAGAGAACTCCACCGACGGCTATCACGTCGCCACCGTCCACCGGAACTTCGCGACGACGGTCGGCTACCGCGAGACGCTGCGGCCCGACGGCGGCGCCGGCATGGAGAAGACCGAGGCGAGCCGCATCCTCAGCCTCGATAAGATTGGCTCGGGCGGCTACGACGTCGGCAACGGCCATATGATCAACTGGGCCGACCGGGGCAACCCGGAGGCCGGTCCCCTGTGGCCGCAGAGGGACGCGCTGCTGGCGCGGTTCGACGCCGGCAAGGTGAAGTGGATGCTGGAGCGCGGGCGCACCGTCACCGTCTTCCCGAACCTGCTCTTGAACGACGTCGCGTCGACCTGCATCCGTGTCTGGCGGCCGGTCGACGTCGGCCTCACCGAGATCGAGACCTGGTGCCTCGCGCCGAAGGGCGAGGATGCCGACGCGCGCCGCGCCCGCATCCGCAAGTACGAGGACTTCTTCTTCCCGGCGAGCCTCGCGGTGCCCGACGACGTGCGCGCGATGGAAGGCGCGCATACCGGATCGATGGCCATGGCGCGCACGTCCGAGGGCGCCTGGAACGACCTCGCGTTGGGACGCAAGACGCTGGTCGCGGGCCCGGACGAGGCCGCCGGCGAGCTCGGCGTCGCGCCGCTGACCAGCAATCCCGGCCGCGAGGTCGAGACCCCGTTCTACGCCTTCTGGCGCGAATGGGCGCATCGGCTCGACGCATGACGGTCCCGACGGACGCAGCCGCCGAACTGCTCTACCGCGAGGCGCACTACCTCGACACGAAGCAGTGGGAGGCGTGGCTCGATCTCTATGCCGACGACGCCGTCTACTGGGCGCCGGCGATGGTCGGCGACGAGGGCTGGACCGACGATCCCGACAACGACGTCAGCCTGATCTACATGGACCGCGCCGGGCTCGAGGCGCGCGTCTTCCGCATCGAGAACCGCGATTCCTACGCCACCGACCCGATGCCGCACACGGCGCACGTCGTCTCCAACGTCCTCGTCCACGGCGAGGCGCACGGCGTGACCGAGGTCTCGGCGACGTGGCTGGTGCACAGCTACCTCCGCGTGCGCGGCGCGGTGACCCGCGGCGGGCGCTACGAAGTCGGCCTCCGCGAGACGCCGGACGGCCTTCGCATCGTGCGCAAGAAGGTCTTCGTCCACGACGACCGGATCGTCGGGCCGCTGGATATCTATAATATCTGAGGGAGACCCCCTCCCTAACCCTCCCCCTTACAGGGGGAGGGAACAAAGATGTACCGTCCAGCCCGATCGTATCCCCTCTCCCC
>JAYPTI010000057.1:0-17484 GCA_038133505.1 Alphaproteobacteria bacterium | reverse complement strand
TGATCCTCAGGATATCGGCGAACGGAAGACGCCCCGGGCTTGCTCGGGGCGTTTTGTTTTCGGGGTCTATTATTTGCGGCCGAGAATATCGCGGCGGATGCGCTTCAGCTCGAAGCCTTCGGGACAGCTCGCGTCGCCTTTCTCGCTCCAGACGATGTCGGCCTTTTCATTGGAATCGAAAATGCTGCCCTTTCGGGCCACGCATTCGCATTCCACGGTCTGGCAGGCGAGATGGAGCCCGGTATCGACGCCGGGCGGAACCGGGAGGGGATCGTCGCCGCCGCAGCCCGACAGCGCGAACACCGCGATAGCCGCAAGGGTGCTGCGGCACGTCCGCCGGACGGAATTGTTCCCGAACATCGCTACATGAAGCCTGTTTGTTGTCGTTCGGGAGAAACTAGTCGCCCGGCGCGCGGATTACCATATGGCTGGCGACGCGCGGCGCTATTGCGCCAGCAGGGCGGCGAACCGGCGGGAAAGTTCCGCGATTCCCCGGTCCAGCTCCCTGAACCAGCGCACGAAGTCCTCGTCGCCGTCATGTCAGTGGTAGGCAATCATCTGCACGTGCTTCGGCTTGAAGCGGGGCAGTGTGTTGTAGTCGGCGCCCGGCGGTCCGGACCGGCCCGGCAGCAGGCGCTTTTCGCCGAGAAACCCCTGGAACGTGTAGAAGGCGTCGGACGGCGGCAGGAAGACGAGGCGATAGTCGACCTCGTAGGCGGGGTCGGTGATGTCGTCGGCGGCCCGGAAGGGCGGATCGCCGTCCGTCACCACGTAGCCCACCGTATCGGCGTTCAGGAAACCGACGGCGCGCCGGACTGTCCGGCCGTCGCGGTGGAGATAGAGTTCGTTCGACCGGATCGCAACGTCCACGCGAAGGCGTCCGTCATCGGGAAGGCGCATGTCCCTGCCGATCAGGTGCGTGCGCATGTAGTTGTGATGCTGGAGCGTGACCGCGACCGGACGGTCCCGTTCGTCGAGGGCCAGGGTGACGGCGGTGTAGTGGTCGAGCTGGTGCCAGTCGTCGAGATCGCCGGCGATCCCGAGGACGGCGCCCTTCCATCCGGCGATGCCCGCGCCGATGCCCGAGGTGCGAAAGACCGCGTGCCAGGTGAGGAACGTGAAGCGGCGGGTCAGCCCGCCAAGCTCGAACGTCTCGCGGTCGACGCGTCCGTACATGACCGGTGTCGCGGGAGCGTTTCCGGGATAGCTCAATGCCGTGCCGTTGCCGCTCCGGTGCACGAAAACGGCGCGCGGGTCGGTCTTGTGGCGGTTGAGGACGGCCCGCGTGATCGGGCCCGGAACCGCATTGCCCGCCCCGTCCGTCAACCGGCCGTGCGCGACGTAATCGGCGTAGAAGTCGATGGGGCCTTCGGCGCCCTGCGCGACGAAGAGGCGCGGACGGTAGCGTTCCAGAAGCGCCCCGTCGGAGGCGTCCGGCAGGCGGGTGGCGGGAGGGTGTTTCGCGAAATACGCCGCGAAGCCAGGATACTGTGAGAAATTGGTTTCGGGGCGCCCGCAGGCGCAGACGAGAAGCGCGGCGGCGAGGCCCGCCGCCGCGCGTATCCGCGAGCGGAGTCGCGTCTTATTCAGGGTTGGCGAGCTGGACGTTGATGCCGTTGGTGCTCAGGTACTCTGTCAGCTCGCCCGTCTCGTACATCTCGCGCACGATGTCGCAGCCGCCGACGAACTCGCCCTTGATGTAGAGCTGCGGAATGGTCGGCCAATTCGAGAAGGCCTTGATGCCTTCGCGCACTTCCTGGTCTTCCAGCACGTTGATGCCCTTGAACGGGACACCGAGATTGCTGAGGACCTGCACGCACACCGCCGAGAAACCGCACTGCGGGAAAACGGGCGTGCCCTTCATGAACAGGACGACTTCGTTGTCGCCGATTTCGGTCTTGATGCGGTCGAATACGGGATGCTCGCTCATCGCGGTAATTCCTTTGTGAGGTTGTGGCGGCTCAGCCGTCGGCCTTGGGCACGCTCGTCTGCAGCGCCAGCGCGTGCAGCTCGCCGCCCATGCGGCCCTGCAGCGCCTTGTAGACCATCTGGTGCTGCTGCACGCGGGTCTTGCCCTCGAACGCGGCGGAAACGACCAGCGCGGCGTAGTGATCGCCGTCGCCCGCGAGATCCTGGATGGTGACTTGCGCGTCCGGCAGGCCTTCCTTGATCAGGCTTTCGATCTGGCCGGGATCCATGGGCATGATGTCGTTCCCCGTCTGCGTTCGCAGTTGATGTTGTGTCGCTCGTGCGATCCCGAAATGCGTTCGACGGGAAGAAGCCGGATGTCAGGGGGCTGACATATAGGCCGGAAACCAGCCCTCGTGCGCCTCTTCGAGATCTGAGAGGGATATAGAATTGCCGTTGCCGACGGTCAACTGGGCCCCGCCGGTGCGGCCGATTTCGGCAATGGGCACGCCCGCCGTCTCCGCCCGGACGCGGACCGACACCGGGTCTACCGTCGTTACCACGTAGCGCCCCTGGTCCTCGCCGAACAGCCAGGCGAGCGCCGGAACGGGGCCGGCCGGCACGTCGATACCGGCGCCGATGCCGCCCGCGAGCGCCATTTCCGCGATCGCGACGAGAAGTCCGCCGTCGGAGACGTCGTGACACGCGCTGACGCTGCCTGCCCGGATCAGGTCGCGCACGAAGTCGCCGTTGCGGCGCTCGGCGGCGAGATCGACCGGCGGCGGCGCGCCTTCGTCGCGGCCGGCGATCGCGCGCAGGAACAGGGAGCGGCCGAGATGGCCTTGCGTTTCGCCGATGACGAGGATCGTCTCGCCCGCGGCCGCGAAGGCCGGCGCGGTCATGTCCGTGCGGACGTTCTCGATGAGTCCGACGCCGCCGATCGCGGGCGTCGGCAGGATGCCCTTGCCGTTGGTCTCGTTGTAGAGCGAGACGTTGCCGGAGACGACGGGGAAGTCGAGCGCCGTGCACGCTTCCGCCATCCCCTCGATGCAGCCGGCGAACTGGCCCATGATCTCGGGCCGTTCGGGATTGCCGAAATTCATGTTGTCGGTCACCGCGAGCGGCGTCGCGCCGGCGGCGGTCAGGTTGCGCCACGCCTCGGCGACGGCCTGGCGTCCGCCCTGAACCGGGTCGGCGACGCAGTAGCGCGGCGTGCAGTCGGTGGTGATGGCGAGGCCGCTGTCCGTGCCGTGGACGCGGACCACCGCGGCATCGCCGCCCGGGCGCTGGACGGTGTCGCCCATCACCATGTGGTCGTACTGCTCCCACACCCAGCGGCGCGAACAGAGATCGGGATCGGCCATCAGGCTGCGCAGCGCCGCGACGGGATCGGTGTCGATCCCGGACAGCGCGTCCGCGGCGGCGAGCGCGGCGGGCGGCTCGGTCGGCACCCACGGGCGCTCGTACTCCGGCGCCTCCGCGACCAGCGGCGGCACGGGGATGTCGCATACCGTTTCGCCCTGCCATTTGAGGACCAGCCGGTTGGTGTCCGTCACGCGGCCGATGATCGCGAAGTCGAGCTCCCACTTCTCGAAGATCGCCCGCGCCATGTCCTCGCGCCCCGGCTTGAGGACCATGAGCATGCGCTCCTGGCTTTCGGACAGCATGATCTCGTAGGGCGTCATGCCGTCCTCGCGCATCGGCACGCGGTCGAGATCGAACTCGATACCGACGCCGCCCTTGTCGGACATCTCCACCGACGAAGACGTGAGGCCGGCCGCGCCCATGTCCTGGATCGCGACGATGGCGTCGGTCGCCATTAGCTCGAGACAGGCCTCCAGCAGCAGCTTTTCCGTGAAGGGATCGCCGACCTGGACCGTCGGGCGCTTTTCCTCGGACGCATCGTCGAACTCGGCGGACGCCATGGTCGCGCCGTGGATGCCGTCGCGACCCGTCTTGGATCCGACATAGACGACGGCGTTGCCGATGCCCGCGGCCGCAGAATAGAAGATGCGGTCTGCATCCGCGACGCCCACCGTCATCGCGTTGACGAGGATGTTGCCGTTATAGCTGGGGTCGAAATTGACCTCGCCGCCCACCGTCGGGATGCCCATGCAGTTGCCGTAGCCGCCAATGCCGGAGACGACGCCGCCGACGAGGTGGCGGGTCTTCGGATGATCGGGCATGCCGAAGCGCAGCGCGTTCATGTTGGCGACGGGGCGCGCGCCCATCGTGAAAACGTCGCGGAGGATGCCGCCGACGCCTGTCGCCGCCCCCTGATAGGGCTCGATGAAGGACGGGTGGTTATGGCTCTCCATCTTGAAGACGCAGGCCTTGCCGTCGCCGATGTCGATCACGCCCGCATTCTCGCCGGGACCGCAGATGACCCACGGCGCAGAGGTCGGGAGCTTCTTCAGCCACACCTTGGACGACTTGTAGGAGCAGTGCTCCGACCACATGACGGAGAAGATGCCGAGTTCGGTCATGTTGGGCTCGCGCCCCATGATGCGCAGCACGCGCTCGTACTCTTCCGCCGACAGGCCGTGCTCGGCGACGATTTCGGGCGTGATGGCGGTCATGCCGCGTCGGCCAGCGCTTCGACCAGCCCGTCGAACATCGGCCGGCCGTCCGTCCCGCCGAGCACCGCTTCGGCAAGGCGCTCCGGATGCGGCATCATGCCGAGCACGTTGCGCGCTTCGTTGAGGATGCCCGCGATGCCGTGCGCCGAACCGTTGGGGTTCGCCGCCGCCGTCACGTTCCCCTGCGCGTCGCAATAGCGGAACGCGATGCGGTTCTCGCCCTCCAGCCGCGCCAGCGTCTCGTCGTCGGCGAAATAGTTGCCTTCATTATGGGCGATCGGGATGCGGATGATCTGGCCGTCGATGTAGTCGCGCGTGAAGACCGTATCGGTGCACTCGACCCGCAGGTCGACGTCGCGGCACAGGAACTTGAGCCCGGCGTTGCGCATCAGCACGCCCGGCAGCAGGCCGGTCTCGGTCAGGATCTGGAAGCCGTTGCAGATGCCGAGCACCGGCACGCCGGCGTTGGCCCTCGAGACGACCTCGCGCATTACCGGCGAATGCGCGGCCATCGCGCCGGAGCGCAGATAGTCGCCATAGGAAAACCCGCCGGGCACCACGATCAGGTCGACGTCGGGCAGGTTCGCGTCGCCGTGCCAGTGCATCACCGGCTCCGAGCCCGCGCTGTCGCGCAGCGCGACCTGGACGTCGCGGTCGCAGTTCGAACCCGGAAAGACGATGACGGCCGATTTCATTCGCCGAGGTCTATCTCGTAATTCTCGATTACCGTGTTCGCGAGCAGCTTTTCGCACATCGCCTCGAGCGCCGGCCGAGCCTTGGCGGGATCGGTTTCCGCGAGGTCGATCTCGATGTATTTGCCCTGGCGAACCTGGTCGATTCCGCCGAAGCCGAGACCGCCGAGCGCATGCTCGATGGCCTTGCCCTGCGGGTCCAGAACGCCGTTCTTGAGTGTGATGTGGATGAGCGCCTTCATGAGCGATGTTTAGCCCGGCTGCAGCCGAATCTCACGCGGATTCGAGGATTTCCAGGCGATTTCGGCCATTCTTTCGGGAACCGCAAGAAAGATTTGATCCTTTTGCCGATTGCATCGCCCGGCGAAAAGGTTAAATCGGGCGCATATCGCAGTCGCGTAACGAAGCCTGCGCGAACCGGAGGAAACGGAAATGCCCGACACCGCCCAGATCGAGACCGTCACCGCGCCGCTCAAATTCGTCGTCCGAGGCTCGACGCCCGTCAGCGTGCCGAACGAGCCGGGCGTTCTCAAGCTGCACCAGTACGAGGGCGAGCACGCGGAGCACGCCGTCCGCATCGAGAACGCGCGCCCGCGCCTCGGCGAAATCTCGCTCGACCGCGAGGGCTTCGCCATCGTGAACCACCATACCGACGTCGATTTCTACGACGAGGAACAGCGGACGAAGGTCTACGACCTCGAGGTCGAGGAGCTGCTGAAGAAGGAACTCGGCGCGAAGAAGGTCATCGTCTTCGACCACACGCTGCGCGCCGGCGACGACGAGACGCGCGTAAAGCGCGTCGTCCGCGAGCCGGTCCAGATGGTCCATAACGACTACACGGCGCGCTCCGGCCCGCAGCGCCTGCGCGATCAGGTCGGCGACGCGGAGGCTGAAGAGCTTCTGAAAGGCCGGATGGCGATCGTGAACGTCTGGCGCGGCAACCGGAAGCCGGTGAAATCGATGCCGCTCGCCATCGCGGATGCGCGCACCATCGACGATGCCGACCTCGTCTCGACCGAGCGCCGCGCCAAGGATCGCATCGGCGAGATCCAGCACATGGTCTACAACCCGGACACGCGCTGGTACTACGTGCCGGACATGGAGCCGGACGAGGCGATGCTGATCAAATGCTACGATTCGGACGAGAGCGTCGCGCGCTTTACCGCGCATTCGGCGTTCGCGGACCCGAACACGCCTGCGGACGCGCCGTTCCGAGAGAGCATCGAAACGCGCACGTTCGTTTTTTTCTGAGCGGGTTTTCTAGGCCGCGTCCGCCAGCGGCGGCATTGCGTCCGGGCGGACGTAGGCGCCGCGGGCGATCGGCAGGCAGGACGGCGGAAACTCCTGGACGATCTCGTGGCCCGCATCGCGCAGCGCATTGAGGAAATCGTCGAGCTTGCCGATGCAGGCGTCCGGCAGGTCGTGGAGGACCATCAGCGTCCAGTCGGCGCGCGCGGCATCTTCGAGTGCGTTGTCGAACCAGCCGTCGCCCGGCTTCCAGTCGCCCGGCACCGAATTCCACAGAACGCAGCTGTAGCCGCCGTCGATCAGGTAGTCGCGCGCCGCCGGGCTGAGGATGCGACTGTCCAGATTGCCGCCCTGGCCGAACGGCCGGAAGAAGCGGTCGGGATGGGCGAGGGACCCGATGACGCGCTGCGTCTCGCCGATTTCAGCCTCCGGCGCGCCCGCGTCGGCGTTCAGCCCCAGCGGGATCTCGTGCGTCCAGGTGTGGTTGCCGATCCAGTGGCCTTCGGAATGCGCCCGCTCCGCAAGCTTGCGCCGCGCCGGCTCCGCCATCTTGTGGCCGAGAACGAAGAAGGTCGATGCCACGCCGTGCTGTGCGAGCAGATCGAGCACGCGCGGCGTGACCTCCGGCTCGGGGCCGTTGTCGAAAGACAGCGTAATACGAGACATCAAGACGTCTGGCGGAAAACCGCTTACTGCATCACCGCCGGGCCGGCGAGGTCCGACGGGCTGCCGCTTTCCGGCAGGATGCCGAGCCGGCGCGCGACCTCCTGGTAGGCTTCCTCGATCTTGCCGAGGTCGCGGCGGAACCGGTCCTTGTCCATGATCTCGTTGGTGGCGATGTCCCACAGGCGGCAGTTGTCCGGGCTGATCTCGTCGGCGAGGACGATCCGCATCTCGTCGTTGTTCCACAGCCGGCCGAATTCGAGCTTGAAGTCGACGAGGCGGATGCCGATGGCGAGGAACAGCCCGGTCAGGAAATCGTTCACGCGGAGCGACATGTGCATGATCTCGTCGAGTTCCTGCGGCGTCGCCCAGCCAAAGGCGGTTATGTGCTCTTCCGAGACCATCGGGTCGTCGAGTTCGTCGGATTTGTAATAGTACTCGACGATCGAGCGCGGCAGCGGGGAGCCTTCCTCGATGCCGAAGCGCTTGGTCAGCGAGCCCGCGGCGACGTTCCGGATGACGACCTCGACCGGGATGATCTCGACCTCGCGGACGAGCTGCTCGCGCATGTTCAGACGGCGGACGAAATGGGTCGGCACGCCGATTTCGCTGAGCTTGATCATCAGATATTCGGAAATCCGGTTGTTCAACACGCCCTTTCCGGTGATCACGCCCTTCTTCTTGTTGTTGAAGGCGGTCGCGTCGTCCTTGAAATACTGGACCAGGGTGCCGGGCTCCGGCCCTTCGAAAAGGATCTTCGCCTTGCCCTCGTAGATGCGTCTGCGGCGGGCCATAATGTGCCTCGGTTTTACGGGGAGGGCGTGCCACACTGGACACGCTTACCGGTGAGATATAGCGAATCCGGAGGCCGGTTCAAAGGGGCGAATCCATTCCCATTAGCCGGCGTTAACCAAACAAGGAGTTCCACGTGCTGAGCGGTATTTTCGGCCTGATCGTTTTGGTCCTCGATATCTGGGCGATCGTGAAGATTCTCGGCAGCTGCGCGGAGACCGGCTCGAAGGTTCTGTGGATCGTCCTGATCATCCTTCTGCCGATCCTGGGCTTCCTGATCTGGCTCTTCGCGGGTCCCAAGGACGGCACGCGGCCCGCCTAGACGGCCGCTTTCAAGGCGTGAGGTCGACCGGCTCGTGGGGAGCCTCGCCCGGCGCGCCGTTGGCGAACAGCCAGACCGGCTTGCGGCCGTCCGCGCCGATGGCGGAGAGCGCGACCAGGGAGCTCGACAGGGTGCCGAAGCCGAAATCCGTGCGGATGCGCATGGCATCCCGGGAATCGGTATCCGCGCCGTGTTCCTCGCTCGACAGCAGGGAAATCCAGCCCGTCCAGTCGCCCGCCTCGACGTCGGGAAGCGCCGCTGCCTCGAATTTCGGCTTGAAATAGGCCGTTCTCGGCGACGCGGAATCGTTCATGTCGAAGGCCGTCAGCATCGAGAGGCCCTCGGGAATTTCGTGGACCTCGACGCGTCCGCCGCCCGACGCGCCGAGGCTTTTCAGCCAGTACGCGTCGCGATTGTCGGCGATCACGAGATTGAACGAGCGGTAGGCCCGGCCGTCGAGCGCCGACAGCGCGTCCGCCGCGTCGGCCGCGTCGGCGTGATCCAGCGCTTCGAGGACGATTTCGCCGCGCGAGCGCAGCGTCGGGTCGGGGCCGAGGGAATCGCGCCGGTTCAGGATCCCCGCGACGACGCCCTCGTCGTTGAGGCCCATCCAGGTGCCGCCCGCCAGCCGGTCGATCCCGGCGACGACGTTCTCCCGGTCCGGCCAATGGCGGGCCGGCGCATCCCACGGCCGGCCGGCCATTTCGTCGCGGTTTGCGGCCATCAGGAGCGGCCAGTCGCTGTCAGGCCGCCGTAGCAATACGACTGTACACATGACCCTTCGATAGCAGGTTCGGCGGAGTGCGGCCATATCACGCAAACGGCGCGCTTGAAATCTTTCGCCGAATAGCCGATCTAAGGCACAACGCTATAGGAGCTGACACGTAATGACGACATTCGACGAGCGCGAGAAGAGTTTCGAGGCGAAATACCAGCGAGATCAGGAGAAGCTTTTCCGGATCACGTCTCGGCGCAATCGCCTGCTTGGCCTTTGGGCGGCCAACCTGCTCGGCATGCCTGACAATCAGGCGCTGGATTACGCGAAGGATGTCGTTCTGGCGGACTTCGAGGAGCCCGGCGACGACGACGTCGTCCGCAAGGTGCTCAAGGACTTCGCGGAGCGTAACGTCCCGATGGACGAAAACACGCTGCGCAAGGAAATGGTCCGCCTTCTCGAAGAGGCCGAGCGCCAGATCAACGCCGAATCCTGAATTTCCGTTTACGCACGAACGCACCGGCCCACGCCCTCCGACGAGGGGCGGGCCGGTTCCGTTTCGGGATAGCCGCTAGCCGAAGACCCGCTTGAAGATCGCGTCCACGTTCTTCGTGTGATAGCCGAGGTCGAACATCTCCTCGAGGACGGCTGCCTCGACCTTGGACGACACCTCGGGGTCCGCTTTCAGCAGATCGAGGAACGATTTCCCCGTCGACCACGACTCCATCGCGTTGCGCTGCACGGCGGCGTAGGCGCCCTCGCGACTCATGCCCGCCTGCGTGAGCGCGAGCAGGACGCGCTGCGAGAACACGAGGCCGCCGAGCGCGTCCAGGTTCTCCTGCATCCGGTCGGGATAGACGACCAGCTTCTCGATCACGCCGGTCAGGCGCGCGAGCAGGAAATCGAGCGTGATCGTCGCGTCGGGGCCGATCATGCGTTCGACCGAGGAGTGCGAAATATCCCGCTCGTGCCACAGCGCGACGTTCTCCATCGCGGGCATGGCGTAGGACCGCACCATGCGCACGAGCCCCGTGATGTTTTCGGTCAGAACCGGGTTGCGCTTGTGCGGCATCGCCGACGAGCCCTTCTGGCCCGGCGAGAAATACTCCTCGGCCTCGCGCAGCTCCGTCCGCTGCAGATGCCGGATCTCGACCGCCAGCCGCTCCGCCGACGATGCGATCACGCCGAGGATCGCGAAATACATCGCGTGCCGGTCGCGCGGGATGACCTGCGTCGACACGGGCTCCGAGGCGAGTCCCATCGCCTTCGCCACGTGTTCTTCCACGCGCGGGTCGATGTTTGCGAACGTGCCGACGGCGCCGGAGATGGCGCAGGTCGCGATCTCGGCGCGCGCGGCGACGAGCCGGTCGCGGTTGCGCGCGAACTCGGCATAGTGGCCCGCGAGCTTCACCCCGAACGTCGTCGGCTCGGCATGGATGCCGTGGCTGCGCCCGATGGTCGGCGTGAGTTTGTGCTCTTCCGCCCGCGCTTTCAGCGCCGCGAGGAGCGCGTCGATATCCTCGATCAGGATGTCCGTCGCCTGGGTCAGCTGCACCGCGAGGCAGGTATCGAGCACGTCGGACGACGTCATGCCCTGATGGACGAAACGCGCCTCGTCGCCGACATGCTCGGCGAGATTGGTCAGGAACGCGATGACGTCGTGCTTGGTCTCGCGCTCGATCTCGTCGATGCGATCGATCTCGAACGCGCCACGGTCCCACACGGCTTTCGCCGCTTCCTTGGGGATGACGCCGAGCTCGGCCTGCGCATCGCAGGCGTGCGCTTCGATTTCGAACCAGATGCGGAACTTGTTCTCAGGCTCCCAGATTTCCGCCATCCGGGGCCGCGAATATCTTGGAATGGCCATGCGCCGGGTTTATCAGAATCGGCCCCGGCCGCAAATCGGATAGTGGCGGAAATCAGATGGTGCGATTCTTTCGCACGACGAACCAGTAGGCGCCGAGGCCGAACAGCGCCCAGAACAGGATGCCGTTGGCGAGCCAGAGCTGGGTGCCGCCGGTCAGCGCGGCCACGGCGATCCCCGTTGCGGCGCCGGTCATCTGCTGGACGAAGCCGATCAGCGACGACGCGGCGCCGGCGATCTGCGGGAAGGGCTGCAGCGCGCCCGCGACCGACTGGGGAAAGATGAAGGCGAAGGTCGACAGGCACAGCGTCATCGGCCCGATGATCGCCGCCCAGTGATGAACGCCCGCCCAGGCGAAGCCCGCAATGATCAGGCCGTAGACGACGCCCGAATAGACGCCGAAACGCAACAGCGCATCGACGCCGAACCGGTGGACGAGCCGGGCCGAGGCGAGCATGCAGAAGATGTTGCCGACCATGCAGGCGGCGAACATGTAGCTGTAGTCGGTCGCCGTTTCGCCGAACGAGCCGATGATGACCTCGGCGGAGACGCTGAGGAACGAGAACAGCATGCCGTAGGACGCCGCCGCGCAGGCGGTATAGCCCCAGAACGCCCGGCTGCGGCCGACTTCGCCGAAATTCCGGAGCATCGGGCCGAGACGGAGCGCGGCCGGGTTGCGCGCGGCGATCGTCTCGCGGAACAGAAGGGCGAATATCAGCATCACCGCGGCGGAATAGGCCGAAAGGAACCAGAAGACCGCCGTCCAGCCGTAGAGCACGGTCAGATAGGCGCCGACGATCGGAACGAACAGCGGCGCGAGCGCGTGGAAAAAGAGCGTGATCGACATGACGCGCGCCGCTTCCTGCCGGTCGAACATGTCGCGGACGACCGCGCGCGAGACGATCCAGCCGGTCGCCGCCGCGATGCCGTGAACGAACCGGAAGGCCGACAGCGCCTCGATCGAAGTCGCCGTCGCGCACCCGGCGGTCGCGATAATCGTGAGCGCGAGGCCGGCGACGAGCGCGGTCTTCCGCCCGAAGCGGTCGGCAATCGGACCGTGGACGAGCTGGCCGACGGCGATGCCGACGAGGAACAGGCTGAGGCTGAGCTGGGTCGCCGCCTTGTCGACGCCCAGCGTCCGCGTGATTTCCGGCATGGCCGGAAGCGTGCCGTCAATCCCCATGACGGTGGCGACCGTCGTCAGCGCCATCAGCGCGGCGACGCCCGCATTGTCGAAGGTTTTCATGCGCCAGTTCTCATGGACTCGGCGCGTGGAGAGGGCGGACGAGCAGGGCCCACGCGATCAGCGAGCACAGCACCGAGGCGCAGATGACCGCCGCCATCGGCAGCGGCGTGCCGTCGTTCAGGCTGCCGACGATGGCGGTCGCGGCGGCGCCCGCGCCGAACTGGATGAAACCCAGCAGCGACGATGCCGCGCCGGCGCTGTGGCGAAACGGCGACATCGCGCCCGCTGTCGTGCTCGGCGTTATGAAGGACAGCGAAATCAGCACCACGACGACCGGACCGATGAGGGTGTAGAGATTGACGATATCCGCCAGAACGAGGCCGAGCATTCCGATTCCTGCGGCCGAGGCGAGGTTGACGCCGATGGCGATCATCCGGTTCATGCCGAGCCGCGGCGCGTAGCGCGCGACCGTGATCTGGGAAATCACGTAGGCCGCCATCGGCAGCGCCATCGCGATTCCGAACACCGCCGGTTCCAGGCCGAGATACTGGATCAGCCCGACGGGGGCGCCCGCGAAATAGGCCATCAGCGCGCCGTACATGAAGCATGCGCAGGTTGCGTAGGACCGGAACGTGCCGTCGCGCAGGATGCTCGCGTAGGTGGCGAGGAGCCGGCCCGGCCGCAGCGCGTCAAGCTGGGGCGCGTCGTTCGATTCGCGCAAACCCGCCAGCATGATGACGAAGGTCGCCGCGCCGAAACCCGCCATCGCGTAATAGACCGAGTGCCATCCGGCCGACTGGACCAGCCAGCCGCTGACGCCCGGCGCGATCGTCGGCATGATCCCGTGGATGCCCATCATCAGCGCGAACAGGCGCGCGCCGGCTTCCCGGTCGAAGCGGTCCCGGATCACCGCGCGGGCGACGATCACGCCCGAGCAGGCGAAGAAACCCTGCAGGAACCGGAGGCCGATCAGCGTCTCGATGGTGTCCGCCTGCGCGCAGACGGCCGACGTCGCGGCATAGAGGGCGACGCCCGCGAGAATGACCGGCTTACGGCCGAACCTGTCCGAGAGCGGTCCGTACACCAGCTGGCCGACCGCGATTCCCAGCACGACCGCCGTGAAGCTGAACTGCGCCGCGGCCGTCGTGGAGCCGAACCAGGCAGCCGTCGCCGGCAGAGACGACAGCGAGCCGTCGACCGAAAGCGGCAGCAGCATCGGCAACAGGCCCAGCAGGCCGGCAAGAAGGGCGTATCGGCCGCGTGTCATGGTGTCTCCGCCGCCGGGCGTGCCGGCGGATCAGGATGCGGTAACGTTGCTGCGGACGCGCTTTATCAGGTCGCGAAAGGTCTTCTGCTCCGCGGTGCTGAGCTGGTTGAGCATCTGCTTGTTGACCGCTTCCACGTCGGGCATCACGCGGCGGTAGACCTTGCGGCCTTCCGGCGTCAGGAAGACGTTGATCTTCCGCGCGTCGTTCTTGTTGCCCTCGCGCCGCACGAGGCCCTTGTCTTCGAGCTTGTTGAGCGCCGCGACGGTCGTCGGACCCTTCATGCGCACCTTTTCCGAGAGTTCGCGCTGGGTGAGCCCGTCGTCGTCCCACAGCGCCCGGAGAAAGGGCCACAGACCCAGGGTCACGCCATGCTGCGCGATACGGTCGGAAAATTCGCGGCACATGGCGCGATTGGCATCCCAAAGAAGGAAACCGATGGTCTCTTCCGGGTCCAGATAATCGGATTCAGACATGCGACGGATTTACACTCGGTTGCGAGTCAGGGCAAGGCTGTTTGCCTTGACTCGGGCGGGACGCAGGGCGACACTTAGTTAGCAATCTAACAAATAGCGAAACCGCCGGAAAAGAGCGGAAAACGCGGCAGGGCGGGGAAGAAAACGACAATGAAATACAAGACGATTCTGGTCGAATTCGACGACGGCATCGCGACGCTGACGCTGAACCGCCCGGAAAAGCGGAATGCGATGAGCCCGACCCTCGGCGAAGAGGTTTCGGACGCGCTCGAACGGCTCCGCAACGACGATCGCTGCAAGGTGCTGGTTATCACGGGCGCGGGCGAGTCTTTCTGCGCGGGAATGGACCTGAAGGAATTCTTCATGGACCTCCGCGACAAGCCGGCCGAGTACGACCGCGCCTCGCGGACGGCGATCGAATGGCGCGGGCGTACGCTGCGTCTGTTCCCGAAGCCGACCATCGCCATGGTCAACGGCCACTGTTTCGGCGGCGCGTTCACCATCGTCGAATCCTGCGACCTCGCGGTGGCGGCGGAAGACGCGAAGATGGGGCTCAGCGAAATCAACTTCAAGATGTTCCCCGGCGGCAGCGTTTCCAAATCGATGGGCAACCTGCTCAACAAGCGCGACTACATGCTGTACGCGCTGACCGGCCGGCCGTTCGACGGCAAGAAGGCCGCCGAGATCGGCTTCGTGAACTACGCCGTGCCGCGCAAGAAGCTGCGCGCCGACGTGATGGCGCTGGCGCGCGAGATCGCCGCGAAGGACGGCTCGGCGCTGCAGGCGACGAAGGAAGCGTTCTTCCATTCGCTCGGCATGGACTGGGATTCGGCGATGAACTACGCCGGCGCCATGCAGGCCTGGCACACGCAGCGCCAGAACGACGCCTTCCGCGACGAGGGCATCGGCGATTTCCTCGACAAGAAATACAAGCCCGGCCTCGGCAGCAACGACGCGAAGCCGGCGAAGCGGGCGGCCGGCCGACAGAAGGCGGCGCCCAAGTCTCGATCGCGAAAAAAAGCCTGAAGGGGGCCCACGAACAATGGCTGACTGCACCGAAACCAAGGTCGATATCCGCGGCTGCAAGGTTCACCTCCGCCGCGGCGGCACCGGCGAGCCGATGCTGTTCCTGCACGGCGCCAGCGGCGTCGCCGGGTGGATCCCGACGTTCCAGGCGCTCTCCGACAGCTACGACCTGATGGTCCCCGACCATCCGACCTACGGCCGGTCCGACGAGCCCGAATGGCTCGACAACATGGAAGACCTGGCGATGTTTTATCTCGACTTCCTCGACGAGATGGACCTCGAGGGCGTGCATCTCGTCGGCAACTCGCTGGGCGGCTGGCTCGCGCTCGAGATCGCCGTGCGCAACAGCGCCCGCATCAAGAGCCTGACGCTGGTCGGCGCCGCCGGCATCCGCATCAAGGGCAAGCCGATCGCCGACATCTTCATGATGGATCCCGAGGACCTGACGCGCGAAATCTTCGTCGACCAGAGTTTCGCCGACAACATCCTCGGCATGAACCTGACCGAGGAGCAGATCGACATCCAGCTCAAGAACCGCGTGTCGACGGCTCGCCTCGGCTGGCAGCCGCGGCTGTTCAACCCGTCGCTCCGCAAGTGGCTGCACCGGATCAAGGTGCCGACGCACGTCATCTGGGGCGATACCGACAAGATCATCGATCCCGCCTACGCCGAGGAATTCGGCAAGGTGATTGACGGCGCCAAGGTCACCATCATCGAGAAGGCCGGTCACCTGCCGCATGTCGAGAAGGCCGAACCGTTCGTCGCGGCGGTGAACGGTTTCCTCGCAAAGGCCGCCTGACATGCAGGTGTTCATGTTCCACCTGATGCCGTACGCGGCGCTCGACATGGAAGAGCGCGACCGGCATCCGTCGGCCTGGGTCACGTTCCCGAACAGCCAGTTCGATCCGAAGGTGGGTCATGAGCTCTACAACCGCTATCTCGACGAGCTGGAGCTTGCCGCCGAGCTGGGCTTCGACGGCGTCGCGGTCAACGAGCATCACCAGAACGCCTACGGGCTGATGCCGTCGCCCGTGGTCATGGCGTCGTCGCTCGCGCGCAGGACCGAAAACACCAAGCTCGCCATCCTCGGCAACGCATTCGCCCTGAGAGAGCATCCGCTGACGCTCGCCGAAGAGCACGCGATGATCGACTGCATCACCGGCGGGCGGCTGATTACCGGCTTCGTGCGCGGCATCGGCGCCGAATTCTTCTCTCTCGCCGCGAATCCGACCGTCAGCCACGAACGCCACATGGAAGCGCACGACCTGGTGGTGCGCGCATGGACGGAGGAGGGGCCGTTCGCGTTCGAGGGCAAGCACTATCACTTCGAATACGTGAACGTGTGGCCGCGGCCCTATCAGCAGCCGCACCCGCCGATCTGGTGCCCGTCGCTGGGCTCGACCGAGACCATCGAATGGGCGGCGCACCCGGACCGGAAATACGTCTACGCGCAGAACTACAGCCCGTTCAAGAACGTCTGCAAGTTCCTCGACCAGTATCGCGACGTGGCGCATTCCAAGTACGGCTACGCGGCGTCGTCCGACCAGATCGGCTGGACCGCGCCGGTCTACGTCGCAGAGAGCGACGAGCAGGCCGTCGCCGAGGCGACCGAGCACATGGAGGCGCTGTTCAACAAGTTCCTCTACCTGCCGTTCGACATGCTGTTCCCGCCCGGCTACATGTCGGCGCAGTCCTACAAGCGCGTCGCGGCCCACAAGAAGAACATCACCGGGGGCGCGCAGATGGAGCGGCTGATCGAGGACGGCGTCGTCATCGTCGGCAGCCCCGACACGGTCCGCAAGCAGATCGTCGACTGCCACGAGGTGCTGGGCTTCGGCACCTTCGTCGCGCTGGCGCATTTCGGGACCCTGCCGGCGGACCTCACCGAAAAGAGCATCCGGCTGTTCGCGACCGAGGTGATGCCGACGCTGCAGGGCCTGTCGGACAAGGAATACCGGGGCTTCGAGCCGTCCGCCGCCGCGGCGGAATGATCACGCCGACGGCACTGGGCGCTTAATTCATCACTTCGCCGCCGTCGATGGTCATGATGTGACCGGTCAGGTAGCTCGCTGCCGGCGACAGCAGGAAAACGATCCCCGCCGCGACTTCTTCCGGCGTTCCGAGCCGGTCGAGGGGGATCACCTTCGAGCGTTCCGCCATCGTCTTCTCGGCTTCCGCCGCCGTCATGTCGCCGCGCCACAGCGGCGTGTCGATCGGCCCCGGCGCGACCGCATTCACGCGGATGCCGAGCGGCGACTTTTCGCGGGCCAGCGATTTCGTATAAGCGAGAATCGCGCCCTTGGCGGCCGAATAGTGCGCCGTCAGCGTCTGGCCGCGGATGGCGTGGATCGACGTCACGTTGACGATCGCGCCGGCCTTGCGCGCCAGCATGCCGGGGAGGACCGCGCGGCAGACCGAGTGCATGCCGAAGACGTGGACGCGGAACATCCTCTCGAATGCCTCGTCAGAGATATCCTCGGCGGGGGCCCATTCGAACGATCCGGCAGTGTTGACGAGTTGGTCGACCGACCCGAGGGCACCCTCCGTGCTCGCGACCGCCTCCGCGACCGACGCCGGATCGGTCACGTCGAGCGCGATCGCCAGCGCCGTGCCGCCGGCATCGACGATCTGCCGCGTCACGTCTTCCGCCGATGTCGCGTCGAAATCCGCGACCGCCACGGCGACGCCGCCGGTGGCGAGGCGTATCGCAGTGGCCCCCCCGATACCACCGCCGCCGCCCGTGACCAG
>JAYPTI010000056.1:15341-17660 GCA_038133505.1 Alphaproteobacteria bacterium | reverse complement strand
ACCACGAGCCCCATCGCGCCGTCTTCTGTGTGGGCGCACATGTAGATGACCGTTTTCTCGAAACGGGGATCCAGCATCTGCGGCATCGCGATGAGAAGCTGTCCGGTGAGATATCCGTCTTCTTTCGGGGCAGTGTCGGTCATTTGGGCACCTGTCCAAGCCTTCGTGCCGCATCCGCCGGAGCACCGGAACACGCAAAGTTTACGCCCAAGGGCCAATGCGTGAGCGCCTGTGCCTGTTTCCGGCGGCGCGTTGAACTATATTATAAGGTATGTCGGGCGGAAGCGTTAACAAGCCCGTCGGAGACTATATGTCTGTGATTCAAAGATTTTCTGCTCTCTGGGCGGCGCTGGCGATTCTCTTCGGCGCCCATGGCGCGGCAATGGCCGCGGCGTCCGACTGGTTCGAGCACGAACAGGGCGCGGTGCGGCTCATTTCCGCAGGTGCGACGGCCGGCAGCGGCGAGCGGATCGCGCTCGGCCTCGAATTCCGGATGAAGCCGGGTTGGAAGATCTACTGGCGTTCCCCGGGCGATGCGGGCTTTCCGCCGCAGCTTAACTGGGCCGGCTCGCAGAATTTCGCCGGCGCGAAAATGGCATGGCCGGCGCCGCATCGCTTCTCGGTCCTCGACCTGGAGACGCTCGGCTACAAGAAACACGTCGTTTTCCCCATCGAGGCGGAGCCGTTCGAGCCCGGCAAGCCGGTCAACCTGCGTGCCAAGGTTCAATTCCTGACCTGCGACGACATCTGCGTTCCCTACGAGACGGCGCTGGCCCTCGACCTGCCGGCCGGCCCCGATATCAACACGCCGGAGGCCGGCGCTATCGAGACGTGGCGCGCGCGCGTGCCGCCGACCGGCGGAGACGCGCCTTTGGCGATCGAGAAGGCCGAACTGGCCGGCGAAGGGGCGTCGCAGGCGCTGGTCGTCCGAATCAGCGGCAAGGAGCCGCTGGCGGCCCCGGACGTGTTCGTCGAAGGACCCGTGGATTACGGTTTCCGGAAACCGGTGGTACAGGTCGCGTCGACCGGAACGGAGGCGCTTCTCAGCATCGGCGTTCTCGCGCCCAAGAAACCGGATTCGCGCCTTGCCGGAGAAACCGTGACGCTGACGCTGGTCGACGGCGACCGGTCGGTCGAGCGCCGTCTCGTGCTTGAGCGCGCGGCGGCGGTGGCGCCCGGCACGAGCGGCCCGGCGCCGGCGGCAGCGACGGACGTATTCGGCTACGGATTCGCGGCCATCCTCGGGCTGGCGCTATTGGGCGGGCTGATCCTCAACCTGATGCCCTGCGTGCTTCCGGTGCTGTCGATTAAGCTGTTGACCGTGATCAGCCATGGCGGCGAGACGCCGGGCCGGATAAGGGCGGGCTTCGTCGCCTCCGCCGCGGGTATCGTCGTGTGCTTCCTGCTGCTCGGGACCGCCGCCGTGGGCCTCAAGGCGGCCGGCCTCGCCGCCGGCTGGGGCATCCAGTTCCAGCAGCCGGTTTTCCTCGCCTTCATGATCGCGGTAATCACGCTGTTCGCTTGCAACATGTGGGGCTTGTTCGAGATACGGCTGCCGGACGCGGTGAGCGATGCGGCGGCGACGGCAGGGCACGGAACCGGCGGACTCGCGGGTCATTTCCTGACGGGCGCCTTCGCGACGCTGCTGGCGACGCCCTGCACAGCGCCGTTCCTCGGCACGGCCGTCGGATTCGCACTGTCGCGCGGCGCGATGGAGATCTACGCCGTCTTCATGTTTCTCGGGATCGGTCTGGCGCTGCCGTGGCTGCTTGTCGCGGCCTTTCCCGTCCTGGTGAACCGCCTGCCCAGGCCGGGTCACTGGATGACGACGTTGAAACGGATCCTGTCGATCGCGTTGGTCGGTACCGCGCTGTGGCTGCTGAGCGTGATGTGGTTCCAGATCGGCGGGCCGGCGACGATGATGATCGCCCTGCTGATGACGGCCATCGGCTTCACCATCTGGCAGTACCGGCATCTCAGCGACCGGGCGCGGTTCGCGACCTGGATCGTGGTCGGCCTTCTGACCGCGATTTCCATGGTCGGCGCCGGCAGTTTCGCGGGCGGCGGCGCCTCGGGCGAGGTCGCCGCGAAGGACGACGTCTGGCGCAAGTTCGATCTCGCGGCCATCGACCGGGAGGTCGCCAAGGGAAATACCGTCCTCGTCGACGTGACGGCCGACTGGTGTCTCACCTGCCAGGTCAACAAATCGCTCGTCATCAACCGCGGCCGGGTCGCGGAGATCATCGGCGGCGGCAGGATCGTCGCAATGAAGGCCGACTGGAGGCGGCCCGATCCGGAAATCGCCGCCTATCTGAAGAG
>JAYPTI010000056.1:0-15331 GCA_038133505.1 Alphaproteobacteria bacterium | reverse complement strand
GCGTTCCCCTGCCGGAAATCCTGACAGAGTCGGCGGTTCTGGCCGCGATCGGCAAGGCAGGCGGCGCGGCGGCGATCGCCGCGCGCTGAAATTGTGCCCGGGCGGCGTGACAAACCGCACGCTTTGCCCTATCTCAGGCTCGTCATTCGAGGCCGTCCGCCGCGTCGGCCCATCACACGCAACACAATGAGGGAGAGCGAAAATGGCGATTGGCGTTGGCGACAAGGTACCGTCCGGCACTCTGACGAAAATGGGTCCCGAAGGCCCGCAGCCCGTTTCCACCGACGAACTTTTCGGCGGCAAAAAGGTCGTCCTGTTCGCGGTTCCGGGCGCGTTCACGCCGACCTGCTCGGCCAAGCATCTGCCGGGCTTTGTGCAGAAGGCCGCCGAGATCAAGGCGAAAGGCGTCGATACCATCGCCTGCCTTTCGGTGAACGATCCGTTCGTCATGGGCGCCTGGGGCAAGGATCAGAACGTCGGCGACAAGGTTGAAATGCTGGCCGACGGCAGCGCCAAGTACACCCAGGAACTCGGCACCGTGCTCGATCTTACCGAACGCGGTCTCGGCGTCCGTTCCAGCCGCTATTCGATGATCGTGGACGACGGTACCGTCACCCAGATCAACCTCGAAGAGGGCGGCGCGTTCGAGGTGAGCGACGCCGACACGATCCTCTCGCAGCTCTGAGACGACACGCCGTTCCGACGGTGGAGCCCCGGCCGTTCGGCCGGGGCTTTTTCGTTGCCCGGTCCTGACGGCTCCGTGCGATCCGCGCTATAAGGGCGCAAACGCAGACATGGGGAGACGCGGCGGATGACCGACGGAACGGACTGGCCGGGCTACGCGCAACAGGACATCGTCCTCAGGGATTTCGACTTCGCCAACGGCCAGCATCTGGACGAACTGACGCTCCGCTGCCGGACGCTCGGTACGCTGCGCCGCGATGCCGACGGCCGGGCGGCGAACGCGGCGCTCCTGCTGCACAACACCACCGGCTCCGGCGCTTCGTGGCTCGACGACGGGCTGGCGGACGAGTTGTTCGGCGCCGGCCAGCCGCTCGACCTGGCCGACTGGTACGTCGTCATTCCGGACATGGTCGGATTCGGCGGTTCGTCCAAGCCGAGCGACGGCATGCGCGCGTCTTTTCCCAACTACCGGTACGTCGACATGGTCACCTCGACCCACCGCATGCTGACGGAGGGTCTCGGGGTCAACCGCCTCGCGCTCGTTCTCGGACTGTCGATGGGCGGCATGCTGACCTGGATGTGGGGCGAGATGTTCCCGGATTTCATGGAACGGCTCGTCCCCGTGGCGACCCAGCCAGGCCCCATGAGCGGCCGGAACTGGATCCAGCGGCGCATTTCCATCGAAGCGATCCGCAACGATCCCGACTGGAACAACGGAAACTACGAGACCAACCCCAGCCGCTACGTGAACACCGCGCCCTACAGCGGCCTGATGGTGCAAAGCGTCGTCCGACTGCAGGAACGCGCGCCGACGCGCGAGGCGGCGGACGAGCTGTACCGGACGATGGTCGAGCGCGCGAAGAAGGGCGACGCCAACAACCGGCTCTATCAGGTAGAGGCGTCGATGGACTACGACCCGTCGGGCGACCTCGACAGGATCGAGGCGAAGCTGCTGGCGATCAATTTTGAGGACGACGAGCTGAATCCGCCGCAGCTCGGCGTGATGGAGCCCGCCATCGCGAAGATCCCCGGGGCCCGATACGTGCTGATCCCGCGCGCCGACGATACCTACGGCCACTATTCGACGCTGCACGCGCGCCTCTGGGCGCCGCCGCTCGCGGATTTCCTGAAAGAGTGCTAGGCGAAGAGGTCAGGCATCCGCCTTGGCCATCGCGGCCAGGTCGCCTTCCCAGTCGCCGCGGCTGAAGCCCATGATGCGGAGCGGGTCGTCGGCGCGCCAGAACAGGTCCATGACCACCAAGGGCGCCCGGACCGTAAGGCGATAGTCGCCCACCCATGGCCGCTCGTACGGGATATCGGACGGATGCGCCGTGCGCGCCGGAATGCCGCCGGGGATATCGTCGCCTGCGAACGTGATTTCCATCGTCTGGCCGTCGGAAATCGTCTCGGCGACGCGGCGGATCGTCCGGCCGTCGAAGTCCTTTTCGCCGGTATCGGTACCGTCGCGCGCGCTAGGCGTTCCCGTTTCGCGCCTCCGCGAGCCCCGTCCGCGCAAGCTCGTCTGCGCGTTCGTTTTCGGGGTGCCCGGCATGACCCTTGACCCAGTGCCAGGAGATCTCGTGCCCGCTTATCGCGTCGTCGAGCCTTCTCCACAAATCCTCGTTCTTGACCGGCTTCTTCGCCGCGGTGCGCCAGCCGCGGGCCTTCCAGCCGTGGATCCACTCGGTGATCCCTTTTTGAACGTAGGTGCTGTCGGTGTAGAGCTTCACCCGGACGCCCCGTTTGAGGTTTTCCAGCGCCTGAATGGCTGCCATCAATTCCATGCGGTTGTTGGTCGTCTCCGGCTCTCCGCCCTTGAGTTCCTTCTCGGTTCCCCGCCAGCGAAGGATCGCGCCCCAGCCGCCGGGACCCGGATTGCCGCTGCAGGCGCCATCGGTGAAGATTTCGACGACATTTTCGCCGTTCTGCGGATCGTTCATGGTGGGCAATCTATCCCGTAGGCGGTGGAATCGGCCACGCCGCGATGGAACTCGACGACAGGCCGCAGTTCGAGCGGGTCTTTCCGCCGCGTCAGCGCCCGGTTGTCATGTTCGACGAACCAGTCGTGAAGCCGTGTCAGCAGGAACCGCAAGGCCGCGCCGCGCGCCAGGATCGGCAGTGCCGCGGCCTCTGCGGGGCCCAGCGGCCGCACCTCGGCGTACCCGGCCATCAGCCCCGCAGCGCGATCCCGCAAGAAACGTCCGCCCGGCTCGAAACACCAGGCGTTCAGCGTTACCGCGAGGTCGTAGGCGAGAAAATCGGTGCAGGCGAAATAGAAGTCGATGATGCCGGTCAACCTGCCGTCGACGAAGAAAGTGTTGTCGGGGAAGAGATCGGCGTGGATCGTGCCGATGGGAAGATCGACCGGCCAGGCCGCTTCCAGCGCCGAGAGTTCGCCCTCGATCCACTCGGCGAGCCCGGGCTCGAGCTCGTCGGCCCGATTCCTGCCGGCCTCAAACAGCCGCCGCCAGCCCGCGACCGACAGGTCGTTCGGCCGGACGGGATAGTCGCGGCCGGCAGCATGCAGGCCGGCGAGCGCGCGTCCGGCCTCTGCGCAGTCTTCCGGCCCCGGCGATCGCGGCCAGTCGCCGTCGAGATGGGTGACGAGGGCCGCGGGCTTGCCGCACAGCGCGTGCAGCGTCTCTCCGGCACGGTTGCGGATCGGGACCGGGCAGGGCGCGCCATTGGCAGAGAGGCGGTGCATGAGCCCGAGGAACCAGGGCAAGTCGGATGCCGCCACGCGCGCTTCAAAGATCGTGAGTACGAAGCGGCCGGCGGCAGTCGTCAGGCGATAGTTCGAATTCTCGATGCCCTGCGCGATGGGTTCGAGCGACACGGGCGCTCCGATATCGAAGGGGGCCAGAAACGCCGCCAGGTCGTCGTCGGATACGCGGGTGTAGACGGCCATGGGGATCGCCTGCCGGTCGGCCGGATCTCAGACGGTAAGCGCCCGCGGCAGGCTGAAAGCGACGTTCTCGTCTGCCACGCTCCGTTCCTCCACCGTTACGTCCCGGCTTTCGGAAAGACGGTCGATCAGCTCGCGCACCAGAAGCTCCGGCGCCGATGCGCCCGCCGTGATGCCCAGCGTGGAAACGCCGTCGAGCCAGTCGTCGTCGAGCTCCGCCGCCCGCGGGATCAGCAGCGACTTCTCACAGCCCGACGTCCGCGCAACCTCGGCGAGACGGTTCGAGTTCGACGAGTAAGGCGCGCCGAGAACGATCAGGGCGTCGCAGTCGGGCGCAAGCGCCTTCACCGCCGCCTGCCGGTTGGTCGTCGCGTAGCAGATATCTTCCTTGCGCGGCGCTTCGATGTTCGGGAAACGGCGCCGCAGGATCGAGACGATCTCGGCCGTATCGTCGACCGAAAGGGTCGTCTGGGTCACGAAGGCGAGATTGTCCGGATCGGGCACCTCCAGCGTTTCGGCCTGCTCGGCGTTTTCGACGAGAAGCATTTCACCGTCGGGCAGCTGGCCCAGGGTCCCGACGACTTCCGGGTGGCCGGCATGGCCGATTAGGACGAGCTGCTTGCCCTCCTTGCGGTGGCGCGCCGCGTCGACATGGACCTTCGTGACCAGCGGGCAGGTGGCGTCGAGATAGTACATCTCGCGGCCGTCGGCCTCGGCGAACACCGATTTGGGAACCCCGTGCGCCGAAAACACCACCGGAACGTTGGGCGGCACCTCGTCGAGTTCCTCGACGAAGATCGCTCCCTTGGATTCGAGGTCCTCCACGACGAAGCGGTTGTGGACGATCTCGTGGCGGACATAGACCGGCGGTCCGTGCTTTTCGAGGGCCAGCTCCACGATCCGGATCGCCCGGTCGACCCCGGCGCAGAAGCCGCGCGGACCGGCAAGCAGAATTTTGAGAGGTCGTAACGTCATCCGGCGGTCGGTATCCCTTCGTGGTTCGGTGATCGTACCGCTTGTACTCGGGCAGCGCCTTAACTACAGTCGCCGGACCCGCAAAGCGGCCGAATGTGTTCGTATCTTCAAGGATATAGCGCGCTTCGGGCCCGCCGAGAAGGGCGCGGTCCGTACCGACCGGAAAGCTTCGCCACTGCAAGGGAATCAGGCATGTCCGAACCGGTTGTCGCACAGAAGGAACCTTACGGCGTCGAGGTGACGGCCGGAGAGGAATACTGGTGGTGCGCCTGCGGGCGCAGCGAGAGCCAGCCGTTCTGCGACGGATCGCACAAGCGCACCGATCTCCGCCCGGTACAGTTCGTCGCGCCCGAGACGACCACCTTCTGGTTCTGCGGTTGCAAGCAAACCGGCAATCAGCCCGAATGCGACGGCAGCCATCGCAAGCTCTGAGCCGAATGACGACCGGAAGCCGTAGATCAGCCCGTCTGTCGGATGCGTGGACGCCATTGGTTCTTGCGGCGGCACTCGCGGTCCTGTCGGCCTGCGGAAACCCGTTCAAGAAGGACATTCCGCAATATGCGTGTCCGAAGGTCCTGATCCTCGGCGACGCCGGCACGCTGGTCCGATTCAAGCCCGGCCCCGGACGCGACATCACCGATATCCAGTTCGAAGCCCGGATCGTGAATTTCATCGGCGGCTGTCTCTACGAGAAGGACGGCGTCGACGTCGGCCTGAACATCACGATTGCCGTGGAGCGCGGTGCGGCCGCGGCCGGATCGGCGATCGAGTTCGACTATTTCGTCGCGATCCCGGAATTCCGGCCGAAGCCCGAAGGAAAGCGGATCCTCAACGTGAAGGGCGAGTTTACCGGCAGCCGGCCCCGGCTGTTCTATCAGGACAAGGTCGACCTGTTCATTCCGCTGAGCGATGGTGCGACGGGCCCGCAGAAGGAAATCGTTCTCGGGTTCCAGTTGACGCCGGCGGAGGTCGCGTACAATCGCTCCGTCCGTCGCCGATAGCGGGCCCCCGATTCGCGCCGCGCGGTTGATTCGTCCCCCGGCGCAGCTATCATTTCCCCATACAGTCGATCCCTGCGGGAGAGGCGGTCCGTTATCGAGACCGGCGCCGAAGGAGCAACCGCCCCGGAAACTCTCAGGCAACAGGACCGCAGGGGGATGTATCTCTGGAAAGCAGACAGCATCGCTCGCTGTCTCACCGAAGGAGAAAGCCCGGCGCGCCGGACAGGCCGCGGGTGAATCTCTCAGGTTTCCCGGACAGAGGGGGCACGAGGAGACTGGCCGACTCCGTCTGGACGGCCGGATCCGCCATCCGAATTGGAGGGACGTGCCATCGCCGACGCCGGAACATCCAATCTCAAAAGTACCGTCCTGCACGATCTGCACGTCGCGCGCGGCGGCAAAATGGTGCCGTTCGCAGGCTACGAGATGCCGGTCCAGTATCCGGCCGGCATCCTGACCGAGCACCGCCATACGCGGACGCAAGCCTCGCTGTTCGACGTGTCGCACATGGGACAGGTCACGCTGCGCGGTCCGGACGGGTTCGCGTCTGCGGCGACGGCGCTGGAGCGACTCGTTCCCGGAGATATCGCGGGGCTCGCGCCCGGCCGCATGCGCTACACGATGTTCACCAACGAAAACGGCGGCATTCTTGACGATCTGATGGCGACGAATGTCGGCGACTATCTATTTCTCGTCGTGAATGCCGCCTGTAAGGACGCGGATATCGCGCATCTGAAGGCGGGTCTTTCGGGCGATATCGAGATCGGCGTGCTGGAAGACCGCGCGCTGATCGCGCTTCAGGGCCCGGCGGCCGCGGAGGTTCTGTCCCGGTACGCGCGGGATGCAGCCCGAATGCCCTTCATGAGCGCGTTGCCGTTCGAGATCGACGGAAGCCGGCTCGCCGTCACGCGGTCCGGATATACCGGCGAGGACGGTTTCGAAATCTCGGTACCTGCTGCCGACGCGGTCCGGATCGCGGAGCTGCTGCTCGGCGAGGCGGAAGTGGAACCGGCAGGTCTCGGTGCACGCGACTCGCTCAGGCTCGAGGCCGGGCTGTGCCTCTACGGCCACGATATCGACGCCACGACGACGCCCGTCGAGGCGGCACTCACCTGGTCGATCGGCAAGCGGCGGCGCGAAGAAGGCGGCTTTCCGGGCGACGCGGTCGTCCGCGACCAGATCGAGAACGGCGTTTCGCGCAAAAGGGTGGGGATCCTGCCGGACGGCAGGGCACCGGCGCGCGAAGGGACCGAGATCACGGACGCGGCAGGCGTTGCGATCGGCAGCGTCACCTCCGGCGGGTTCGGTCCGATCGCCGACCGGCCGGTCGCAATGGGATACGTCGCGACCGAATATTCGGCAAAGGAGACGGCGGTCCAGCTGGTCGTCCGCGGCACGCCGCGGCCCGGCAAGATCAGCACGATGCCTTTCGTTCCCCACAGATATTTCCGCGGCCCGGAATAAGGCCGGATCAGGACAGGAGCAGACATGAGCGATTTGAAGTATTCCCAGGAACACGAATGGATCCGCGTCGACGGCGACGTGGCGACGGTCGGCATCAGCGATTTCGCGCAGTCCCAGCTCGGGGACGTCGTCTTCGTCGAACTGCCGGCGGTCGGCACGCAGGTCTCCAAGGACGCAGAGGCCGCGGTCGTCGAATCCGTGAAGGCGGCGAGCGACGTCTACGCGCCGGTCTCGGGCGAGGTGGTCGAGGTCAACGAGGCGCTGGAAGGTACGCCAGAGCTGGTCAACCAGTCGCCGACCGGCGACGGCTGGTTCATGAAGATCCGCCTGAGCGATCCCTCCGAGCTCGACGGGATGATGGACGAAGCCGCCTACGCCGAATTTTCGGCGAACCAGGGCTGATCCCGTGCGGTACCTGCCTCTGACGGATGCGGACAGACGCGACATGCTCGCCGCCGTCGGCGTACCGTCGGTCGACAGCCTTTTCCGCGACGTCCCCGAGGGCGTGCATCTCTCCGAGCCGGTTGACCTGCCGCCACACCGGGGCGAGCTGGAAGTCGAGCGCGCGATCTCGGCCATGGCGGCGGAGAACGTCGCCGCCGGCAGCGTGCCTTTTTTCGTCGGCGCCGGCGCCTACCGTCATCATGTGCCGGCGAGCGTCGATTATCTCATCCAGCGCGGCGAGTTCCTGACCTCCTATACGCCCTATCAGCCCGAGGTGTCGCAGGGCACGCTGCAGGCCCTGTTCGAGTTCCAGACGCAGGTAGCGCTGATCACCGGCATGGATGTCGCCAACGCGTCGATGTACGACGGAGCGACGTCTTGCGCCGAAGCGACGCTGATGGCCCAGCGCGTGACGAAAAAGACCGGGGTCGTCCTGTCGGGCGGCCTCCATCCGCACTATGTCGAGACGACCGAAACGCTTCTGAAATTTCTCGAAGGACAGGTCCATCGCCTGCCGCCCGACATTGCCGGGACGGAAGACGCCGCGGCGGAAATATCCGACGATACCGCCTGCGTCGTCGTCCAGTATCCGGACGTCTTCGGCCGCGTCCGCGACCTGCGGCCGCTGGCGGAGGCCTGCCATGCCGCCGGCGCGCTGCTCATCGTCGCGATGACCGAGGTCGTTGCCCTCGGCGCCCTGACGGCGCCCGGCGACATGGGCGCGGACATCGTGGCCGCCGAAGGCCGCTCGCTCGGCAATCCGCTCAATTTCGGCGGGCCCTATGTCGGGCTTTTCGCCGCGCGCGACAGGCACGTGCGCCAGATGCCCGGCCGTCTCGCGGGCGAAACCGCGGATGTCGACGGCCGTCGCGGCTGGGTGCTGACCTTGTCGACGCGCGAACAGCATATTCGGCGGGAGAAGGCGACGAGCAATATCTGCACCAATTCGGGATTGTGCGCGCTGGCCTTCACGATCCACCTGTCGCTGCTGGGAGAGGACGGCTTCCGCCGGCTGGCCGCCCTCAATCACGCGAAGGCGGTGCAGCTTTCGGAGAAACTTGCGGCGTCCGGGATAGAGGTCCTGACCGAGGCGTTCTTCAACGAATTTACCGTGCGGCTGGCGCGATCGGCCGCGCCTGTGGTCGACGAGCTTGCGGCCGACGGCATTCTCGCGGGCGTGCCGGTGTCGCGCCTCCTGCCGGGCGACCCGGATGCCGAAAACCTTCTCCTGGTCGCGGTGACGGAAACCGCAACGGAGGAAGACATGGATCGTCTCGCCGCGGCGTTGAAGGAGGCTGTGTGATGGACCGATCCCAGGGCAGGACCTCGCGGCCCGATAGCGCCGCGCCCGCGTCCGGCCGCGATACGGACACCTACACCGGAAACAGGGGCCTTCAGATCGAGGAGCCGCTGATCTTCGAACAGGACGCGCCAGGCCGCTGCGGCGTCGACCTGCCGGAACCGCCCGCGGTCGGGAATCGGCTTGGCGGGCTGGAGCGGCGCGACGCGATCGGGCTGCCGGGCCTTTCGGAGCCGCAGGTGGTGCGCCACTACACGCGGCTCAGCCAGAAGAACTACGCGATCGACGCGGGCTTCTACCCGCTCGGATCGTGCACGATGAAGCACAATCCGCGCCTCAACGAGAAGCTGGCGCGATTGCCGGGTTTCGCCGATCTCCACCCGCTTCAGCCCGAAGCGACGGTGCAGGGTGCACTGAGGCTGATCGATACGCTGGCGCACTGGATCCGGACGCTGACCGGCATGCCGGCCGTTGCCATGTCTCCTGCCGCGGGCGCGCACGGCGAGCTGTGTGGGCTGATGACGGTGCGGGCGGCGCTCGAGGCGCGCGGCGATGCGCGAAAGCGCGTGCTGGTCCCGGATTCCGCCCACGGCACCAACCCGGCGACGGCGGCGATCTGCGGCTATGCGGTCGAGGCGATACCGCTTAACGACCGGGGGCGTGTCGATCTCGCTGCGCTCAAATCGGCGCTCGGCGACGACGTTGCCGCTTTCATGCTGACCAACCCCAATACGTGCGGCCTTTTCGAGGACGAAATCCTCGAGCAGGCCGACGCGGTGCATGAGGCGGGCGCGTATTTCTACTGCGACGGCGCGAACTTCAACGCGATCGTCGGGCGCGTCCGGCCCGGCGACCTCGGCATCGACTGCATGCATCTGAATCTCCACAAGACCTTTTCCACGCCGCACGGCGGCGGCGGTCCGGGGAGCGGCCCGGTCGTCCTGTCGGATGCGCTGGCGCCCTTTGCCCCGCTGCCCTGGGTGGTCGACACGGGAGAGGGCTTCCGGCTCGTAGAGCATGCCGGCGACGCGGGCGATGCGCAGCCCTACGGCCGCATGAAGGCGTTCCACGGCCAGATGGGCATGTTCGTTCGCGCGCTTGCCTACATGATGAGCCACGGCGCCGACGGCTTGCGGCAGGCGTCGAGCGATGCGGTACTCAACGCGAATTATCTGGCGGCGCGCCTGTCGGACCTGCTCAGCCTCACTTACGAGGGGCCGTGCATGCACGAGGTTCTGTTCGATGACGGGTTTCTGAAGGGCACGGACGTCAGCACCCTCGATTTCGCCAAGGCGATGATCGACGAGGGCTTCCATCCGATGACGATGTATTTTCCGCTAGTCGTCCACGGCGCGCTGCTGATGGAGCCCACGGAAAGCGAGAGCCGCGAGAGCATCGACCAGTTCGTGGAGGCCGTCCGCTTCCTCGCCGAGCGCGCGCGGGCCGGGGATACGGCACGCTTCCACGAGGCGCCGGTCCACACGCCGCGCCGGCGTCTCGACGAGACGGCCGCGGCCCGGCATCCGGTCCTGCGCTGGCGTCCCGAGGCGCCGCAAAGCGAGGCGGCGGAATAGGGCCGAAATCCCGGCAATAAAAAAGCGGGCCTTGGCCCGCTTTTTTTATTCTCGTTCCGGAGGGACGCTCAGTGGAGCCTGCCCGACAGGTCGGAAATCGATTCGTCGACCAGCGCCGCCGCCTTGCTCTCGTCCAGCTTGCCGGCGATCAGTTCGCGCGTCGCAGCGATGGCGACCTCGACCGACATCGACCGGACCTCGCGGAGCGCGTCGGCTTCAGCCTGGGCGATCTTCTCCATGGCGAGCTGTTCGCGGCGCTTGAGGGCTTCTTCCAGCTTTTCCGCGCCTTCGCGGGCGATCCGGCTCGCCTCTTCCCGCGCACGGACGAGCATATCCTCGGTTTCCTTCACCGCATCGCGCTGCTTGCGCTGGTACTCGGCCAGAAGCTGCTGGGCTTCCTCGCGGAGGCTCGCGGCTTCGTCGAGGCTCTTGCGGATCGCATCGGCGCGCCCATCCAGCATGCCGGCGACGGCCTTGGAAGCGGGCTTGTAGGCGGCTGCGACGAGAATGACGAAGCCGACGGCGACCCAGAGTGTGGGATCATTCCAGTCCATGTCAGTTCCGGTTCTGCAACGCGTTGGCGACGGCGGCCTCGGCATCCGACGACGCGACGTCGGTGTCGATCAGCCGGGCGGTGGCGGCCTGCGCGACCTCGGCCGAGACCGACTGGATGCTGGCGATCGCGTCGGCGCGGGATGCCTCGATGCGCTGTTCGGCGGCATCGGTGTCGGCCTTGATCTTCGCCGTCAGGGCTTCCTGCCGCTGCGCCGCGTCGGCTGCTATCGTTTCGCTCGCCTCGTGGATCACCCTTTGCGCTTCGGCGCGGGCATCGGCGACCAGCTTCTCGTAGGCTTCGATCGCCTGATCCGCCTCGGCCTTGAAATCCTCGGCCTTGCGCAGGTCGTCGTCGATCTTCTCCTGCCGGTCCAGCAGAATCAGCGAAACGCGCGGCAGAACCACCTTCCAAAGCACGACGTAAAGCACGCCGAAGGTAACCACCAGCCAGAACGCCTGGCTGAGATAGGTGCCCATCTGCTCTATTTGAGGCATGTCGCCCGTCCGTTGCCGTTAGCTGTCCGTTTCCGACCGTTCGATCAGAAGACGAAGAGGATAAGGAACGCGATAACCAGCGCGTAGAGCGCGATAGCCTCGACCAGCGCGAAGCCGATCCAGGTCATCTGCGTCACGTTCGGCGCCGCCGCTGGGTTCCGGCCGACGGCCGAGATGAACGAGGCGAAGATGTTGCCGATACCGATACCCGCGCCGATCACGCCGATGGCGGCAAGGCCCGCGCCGATGAGCTTGGCAGCTGCTGCTTCCATTTTTCTGTCCTTTCGCTCGGAAATTCCGCAGTTAGTAGTGGTTGAAGTGTGGTTTGCTCGTCAGTGGAGATGCACAGCGTCCGAGATGTACAGACACGTGAGCACCGTAAACACATAGGCCTGGAGGAAGGCGATGAGCAGTTCCAGGCCGGTCAGCGCCGTTGCAAAGGCGAGGGGCGCGACGCCCGCGACGCCCAGCGCCGGCACGAAGCCCGCGAATACCTTCAGCATCGTGTGGCCCGCCGTCATGTTCGCGAACAGACGGACGGCCAGGCTGACGGGCCGCGAGAGGTAGGAGATGATTTCGATCGGGATCATCAGCGGCCACATGATCAGCGACACGCCCGGCGGGACGAAGAAGCTGAAGAAATGGACACCATGCTTGACGAAGCCGAGAATGGTGACGCCGATGAAGACGACGATCGCCATCACGAAGGTCACGATGATGTGGCTCGTGAAAGTGAAGCTGTAGGGCACCATGCCGAGCATGTTGCCGAACAGGATGAACATGAACAGCGTGAAGATGAAGGGGAAGTACTTGCGCCCTTCGTTGCCGACCGTGTCGCGCAGCAGGTTCGCGCAGAACTCGTAGCACATCTCCGCGATCGACTGCCAACGGCCGGGGACCAGCGCGCGCTTGCGCGTTCCCAGCGTCATCAGCAGGATCACCAACCCGATCGCGACGACCATCGCCAGCGCGGAATTGGTGAAGGAAATGTCGTAGCCGCCGACATTGATGGGGATCAGTTCCTTGATCTGGAACTGCTCGAGCGGGCTATGTCCGCCCCCGTGTCCCCCGCCGTGTTCTGCGCCTGCGCTCGTCGCCAACGGTCAGCCCCTGTATTTCAATTCTTGCCGTCGGGCTCGTCGGAGCCGTCCGGCGGTTTGCGATAACCTATCGTGCTGCCCTGTCCGGAGGCGACCCGATAGACGTTCATGAAACCTGCCGCTGCGCCGAAGAAAAAACCCAGAAGCGCAAACAGCGGTTTCGTATCCAGCCATTCGTCGAGCAGGTAACCCAGGCCGACGCCGACCAGAAGCGCCGCAACCAACTCGACACCGATTCGCATTGCGAACCCCAGACCACTGTGCGCTGATCCTCTCCCGGATCCGCCGATCGCGACGTCTCGATCGTCGCGTGCCCGGCGCAACCGTTGGGCCAGATCGTCAGATGAGTCTGGTGATTTGCGCTCCGTCATCGAAAATTGATGCGACAATGACTTCGCAAGCGATTTCGCGCCTGCGAAAGCGAGCGCACCATACGGTGTGGTCCGGGCACTGTCAACCCTTCCGGATTTCCCATAACCCTTTGACAAACAGAAACTAAATTAGGATGCGTCAGGCTGTCTCACGGAGTCGTTCCGCCGTCTGCAGATCGACTGACACGAGTTGCGAAACGCCCCGTTCGCCCATGGTGACGCCGTAAAGGCGATCCATGCGCGCCATCGTCAGGCGATGGTGCGTTACCAGCAGGAAACGCGTGCTCGACTGTTCCGCCATCGCCTCGAGAAGCGTGCAGAAACGGTCGACGTTGCTGTCGTCGAGCGGGGCGTCGACCTCGTCCAGCACGCAAATCGGCGCCGGGTTGGTCAGGAACACCGCAAACAGCAGCGACAGCGCCGTTAGCGCCTGCTCGCCGCCCGACAGCAGCGTCATGCTTTGAAGCCGCTTGCCCGGCGGGCTCGCAAAGACTTCGAGGCCCGCTTCGAGCGGATCGTCGGCCTCGGTAAGGCGCAGATGGGCGCGGCCGCCGCCGAACAGCTTCGCGAACAGGTCGCGGAAATGCTGGTCGACCTCGTTGAACGCGGCGAGCAGCCGTTCGCGGCCTTCGCGGTTGAGGCCCGAAATCCCCTGGCGCAGGCGCGCGATCGCGGCGATCAGGTCCTCGCGCTCGGTCTCCATGCCGCGGATCTTCTCGTCGAGCTCGTTCGCTTCCTGCTCGGCGCGGAGATTAACCGCGCCCATGTTCTCGCGTTCGCGAACGAGCTTCTCCAGCTTGTCCTCGACCGTCTCCTGCGGCGGCAGCGTCTCTTGCTCGGGGTCGATGTCGACCGACGCCAACGCTTCGTCGGGCGCGCACTCGAGCCGCTCCGCGATGCGTTCCGCGATTACCGCGAGCGACTGGTCGATCTGCTCGACGGCCGCTTCCCGGCGGACGCGTTCCTCGCGCGCCTCGCCGAGCCGCGCTTCGCGGGACCGCAGTTCGCGGGTCAGTTCTTCGAGGCGCGTCTCGGCCGCGGCCAGCGCGTCGGCCGCTTCGTTACGCGCGGTCTCGGCGGTCTCGACGCGGTCGAGCAGAGCGGAGCGTTCCGCCGCGATCTCGGCCGGGCGCGCTTCGAGCTTCTGGAGCTCGCCCTGCTGGTCCGCGCGCCGGGCGGCAAGCTGCTCGAGTTGGCGCAGGGCGTTCGATGCCCGGTTGCGCCAAGATTCGAGCTCGTTCGCGATCACCTGCAGGCGCAGGATCCGGTTCTGCGATTCCTGGTCCAGGCGGTCGTGGGCGCTCCGGATTTCGGCAAGCGTAGAGCGTTTCTCGGCCAGCTCGCGCTGCCGGTCCTCGACCTGCGCGCGCCGGTCGGCGACGTCCGCGAGGCTTTCCATCTCGGTGCGCGCCGTCTGTTCCTGCGACGCGACCTCGGCCATGTCGGCCTCGATCCGTTCAATCGCTTCGTGCAGGCCGGTGACGCGGGAACGCGCATCCGCCGTGCTTTCGGCAAGAGCCGATGCGGCTTCCTGGGCGTCCTGAGATTCCTTGTCGGCGGCCCAGACCGCTTCGCGCGCCGCCTTCTCGGCCGCCGTTGCCCGCGCGACCTCGGCTTCCGCCTGCTGACGCGCCGCGAGCGCTTCGTTCGCCGCCTTCTGCGCGGCGTCGAGATCGTCGCGCATTTCGTCCAGCCGGTTCCGTTGCGCAAGGCGGGAGGCTGCCGCGGTGGGGGCGCCCGCCGATGCGGTAAATCCGTCCCAGCGCCACAGCGCACCGTTCTTCGAGACGAGCCGCTGGCCTTGTTCGAGCGCTTCGTGGAGCCGGCGTCCGTCTGTTTCGTCGTCGACCACGCCGATCTGCGACAGTCGCCGCATGAGCGCTGCGGGGCCGCGCACGAAATCGCTCAGCCTGTTCACGCCGGCGGGAAGACCGCGCGGGCTGTCGAACATCGGGAGCGCGCGCCAGTGGATCGGCGAGGCTTCGTCGGTCGGCGCGACGAGGTCGTCTCCCAGCGCGGCGCCGAGCGCCACTTCGTAGCCGGCCTCGACCTCCACCGCGTCGATCATCGGCGGCCAGAGTTCCGGATCGCCGATCTCCAGGAGTTCCGCGAGCGCTTCCTTTTCGGCTTCGAGTTTCGCCGCCTTGGATGCGGCGGTCTGGTGCATGTCGTGGGCGAGATTTTCGGCTTCCCGCGCGGTCTGGGTCGCGGCTTCCGCATCCTGCAGGCGCGTGCGGGCATCGGCGGCTGTCGCGCGGGCCCGTTCGGCCGTCGCGCGCGCGTTTTCCAGCGCGCCGTCGTCGTCCGCCGCGCGCTCGGCTTCCCGGCGTTCCGACGCCGCCGTTTCGCGGCGTTCCGCGAGACGCTGGCGCCGCAGGCCGAATTCGGTGATCTGCCGGTTGAGCGTCGATTCGCGCGTCTCGTCGGCAACGACCGAACGGGTCAGCTCGGCGAGGGCTCGTT
>JAYPTI010000055.1:11803-17738 GCA_038133505.1 Alphaproteobacteria bacterium | reverse complement strand
GGCGATGTAGAGCGTGCCGTTGTGGAACGCGAGGCCGTTGGGCCAGTCGAGCCCCTCGTAGAGCACCTTGGCCGTACGCTTGCCGCCGCTGTCGGTGACCGCCCAGACCTTGTTGCCCTGCCAGTTGCCGACGAACAGCGTGCCCTTGTCGCCAAGGCGCAGGGTTCGGGCGTTCTTGATGCCGCTGGCATAGACCTCGACCTTGAAGCCGTCGGGCACCTTGATCTTGGACAGCGGCAGCTTGTCCGCAGCCGTCGGGAACGGCGGCGGACGGACCGGCGCCAGCGCCTGGGCGCCCGCAGTCTCTGGCCGGCCCATCAGCGGGCCCTTGGCGGGTGGCGGATTCTTGATTTCCGACGGCCCCTTGGGATCCTGCTGCGCGGAAGCCGCGGACATGGAAAGTGCGACGGCCCCGGCGCACAACACGGATAGCAAGCCGCGCGAAGCGGCGTTCGATTTTCTCATCGGTTTCCTCCCGAAACGGGTTTTATGGGAACGCGTTTTTTTACCGCTCGACTCTCGGAAGAAGCGCTAGCGGACGTTTTGCTGACGCACAAGGCGAGCCGCTCGGATGTCCTCTACCTGACTGCGTCCTTGCTGTAGCGCGCGATCTCCTTGTAGCGGTCCGAGATCGCGGCGAGTTCCGCGGGGTCGATGACGTCCTCGATGCGGTCGAAGGGCTCCCCGCCGGTCAGGTTCTCGACCGTCTCGATGATGAAGTCCGGCGGCTGCGCGCGGTTCGTCAGCACGATCTTGCGGACGGTTTCGATCCGCTCGGCCTCGTAGGCGCGGAAGGCCTGTTCCGGCCCGTCCGTCTCGTCGAGCAGCCGGGCGAGGCACTCGGCGTCGAGGATCGCCTGCGCGCCGCCGTTGCCGCCGCGCGGATACATCGGATGCGCCGCGTCCCCCAGCAGGGTGATCCGTCCCCAGGTCCACCGGTCCACAGGGTCGCGGTCGACCATCGGGTATTCGAGGATGAACTCGGCGCCTTCGATCAGCTTCGGAATGTCGAGCCAGTCGAAACGCCAGTCGGCGAACGGCTCGATGAAATCCTCGATCCGCCCGGGCGTCGCCCAGTCGTTGGGCTTGTGGTCGTCGCGCGGCTGTTCGGTGTTCCAGTTGATGAGCTGCGTGCCGTCGTCGAACTGCCGGATGGGATAGATCACCATCTTGCCGCGCGACACCGTGCCCACGCGCGTGACGCTCGCGCCCGTCAGGAACGGCTTCCGCCGGGTGACGCCGCGCCACATGTTGATGCCGCCGAACTGGGGCGCGCCCTCGTCGGGGTAGAACTGGCGGCGGATAGCGGAATGGAAGCCGTCGCTCGCGATCAGCGCGCGTCCTTCTGCGGGTTCGGCGTTCTCGAACCGCAGGACGACCCGCTCGCCCTCCTGCTCGACGCCGACGCACCGGTGCCCGAGCGCCACTGCGTCCGGGCCGAGCCGGTCGCGCACCGCGTCGTAGAGCGCCTGGTGAAGGTCTGCCCGGTGGATCGAGAAATGCGGGTATTCGTAGCCCGCGAACCGGCCACAGGGCTCCGCGAAGATGAACTGGCCGTGACGGTTGAAATACGCGAATTCCCGCGCCTCGACGCCGTAGGACTTCAGCGCGTCCTCCAGACCCATCGACGACAGCACCCGGATCGCGTGCGGCAGCATGTTGATGCCGACGCCGAGCGGCTTGAACTCGGCCGCCCCCTCGTAGACCCGGCAGGGAATGCCGCGCGCATGAAGCGCGAGCGCCATCGTCAGCCCGCCAATGCCGCCGCCGGCAATCAGAATGTCTTTTCCGTTCGTGCGCATGGAGGGATTTTAGCGGCAAGACGAATTACGGCAATCGCTCTTGGCCGTGCTACGCTCGGCGAAAACTGGAAGGATTTCATGGCCGACATCGATCTCGCGCGCGACGGCGCCGTCGCGACCGTCACGCTCAACCGTCCGGAAGATGCCAACCGATTGACGCCCGACTCGATGGCATTGCTGGGAACCATCGTCGACGAGATCGCGGCGGACGATATAACAAACGCAGTTGTCGTCACCGGCGCCGGCGACGAAGTGTTTTCCCTCGGCCTGCTCAACCCGGAAATCCGTGTGGCCATGTCGAAGGAGAGCGTCATCGAGTTCGTGATCCTGGCGAACCGCGTGTTCGACGCGCTGGCGGAGCTGCCCCAGATCACGATCGCGGCGATCAACGGCAACATCATGGCAGGTGCGGCGGAACTTTCGCTTGCCTGCGACATAAGGATCGCCGCCGACGACATCACGATGTCGATGCCGGAGGCGAAATGGGGCGGATTTCCGGGCGCGGGCGCGCCGCACCGGCTCGGCATGGCGGTCGGCTATGCCCGCGCGCTCGACCTGATCTGCACGGCGCGCGAGATAGGCGCGGCGGAGATGGAACGGTTCGGCCTCGTTCAGGAGCTTCATCCGCGCGGGACCGTCAAACAGGCGGCGCTCGAGAAAGCACGCCTGATCGGCGCGAACGGTCCGCTCGCGACGAGAGGCGCGAAACGCATCCTGCGCGCGCGAAAGGCACCGGGCTTCGCCGAAGCGCGGGCGCTGTCCGACGAATTGCGAAAAGCCCTCGAATGGTCGGAAGACGTCGACGAAGGCATGGCCGCACACCGGGACGGCCGCGCCGCCGTCTTCAAGGGGCGTTAGTCTCCCCTATTCCTTTTCCATGTCGGCCGCGTTCTTCCGGATCGCCGGCATCAGGGTCAGGATCCCAACGATCGCGAGGACCGCCGCTGTTGCGAGGGCCCATTGCAACCCGACGACCTCCGCCCACCAGCCGATAAGCATCGCGCCGATCGCCGGCCCGCCGATGACGATCGCAATGTTCACCGAAATCACTCGGCCGCGCATCGCGGGCTCGACGACGTTCTGGACGAGGCTGTATGCGCCGATGTGACAGGCCAGCATCAGGAAAGCCGACAGCGCCAGCAGCCCGACCCCGAGGTGAAGGTCGTCGGTCGCCGAAAACGCGGCAAGTCCGGCGGACCCGGAGACGATGCCCGCGATCATCAGACGAACGAGTCCGCGGTTGCGGCCCCGGAAAGCGAGGAACACGCCCATGGCGAGCGCGCCGAAGCCGGAGGCCGCGGTCAGCATGCCGAGCGTCTCCGGCCCGCCGCCGAAAACGGCCTCCGCGAAGCCGGGCATCAGTTCCAGATAGGGCCGCAGCAGGATGCCGTTGATAATGGTGATGGCGAACAGAATACGGAGCGCAGGAACTTCTCCGATATGCCGGAACCCGTCGCCGATCTCCGAGAAGAATCCGCGCGGCGGTTTGGGCTCGGCGGGCGGGGGACGGTAACGCAGGATGGAGAGCATCAGCACCATCCAGTAGTTCGAGAACGCGTACAGCGCGAGCGCAGCCCAGCTTCCCCAGCGGTGGATCAGCCAACCGGCCAGTACCGGCCCGAGAAAGGTGCCGACCTGGAACGTCGTGGAATTGAACGCGAGCGCGGCGGGAACGTTTTCTCGCTTCACGAGCTGCGGGATCAGCGCCTGACGCGCCGGGAACTCGGTCCCGAAGGCGATGCCCTGCAGAATACTGAGCACGAGCAGCAGCGGCACCGTCATTTCGCCGGCCGCCGTGATCAGCAGCGTCGCCAGCATCACGGTGCCGGATATGGTGGCCGCAATCATCGCCACCCGGCGGTGACCGTGCCGATCCGCGAGCGCACCGGCAATCGGCGCCGCGATCGTCACGGGGATCATGCCCGCGAAGACGAAGATACCGAGCCAGCCCGGCGATTTCGTCAGCTCCCAGACCAGCCAGCCGATCCCCAGACGGTAGCCCCACCAGCCGAAGACGTTGGCGATGTGACCGCAGGCATAGCGGCGGTAATGCGGGCTGGACAGCGCCCGTCCGACGCCGCCGAACATCTCTGCAGAGAAACGCACGCTGACCGGGTCGCTTTCCTTCTGACTGCCCGATGCCTGCCTACTCGGCGGCTTCGATGATATTGCCCTTCTCGTCGAGCGAGAGGCCCGAGTCGTGCGCACGCTCCAGAACGGAGTCGGCCCAGCTCACCTTACCGGCATCCTTGCCGCCGAGAATGGCCATCAGGTGCGCATGGCCGTCGCCGATGTTGCGGAAACCGCGCATGACACCGACCGGCACCGAGACGCAGTCGAACGTGTCGAGTTCGATCTCGTTCTCGCCCTCGTCGCCCCAGAAGACGGCCCACCGCCCGCTCATGGCGATAAAGACCTCGACCGTCGTATGCGCATGCAGCGCCGCGCCCTTGCCGGGATCGGCGCCGACATAGGTGACGTTGAAGCCCTCCACGGCGGTGATCGCCGGCTTGAGATCGGGATCCTCCGTGACGCCCATGCCGATGACGTTGAAGATGTCGCGCTCGTGCTCCGGCAGGCGGGTATCGACGAATGCCTGCTTCGACGGCGTCAGCTTACCGAACTTCGCGAACCGGGCGATCATGTCGTCCCGGCTGACCTGTACGTTTGCCATGTCCCTTTTCCTTCCCTTGCCCAGTTATTCCGCGGCGTCGGCGCCGAGGCCGATATTCCGCCCGCCGTAGCGGCGGAGACGCAGGTCGGCCTGTTCCTTGTGCCCCCAGAACTTCTCGATGGCGCACAGCCGCGAGCAATAGTCCCCGACGACGACGCTCGCCTCCTCCGTGCACTCCTGATAGGTGCAGGTCTTGAGGAACTTTCCGACCCACAGCCCGCCTGTGTAACGCGCGGCGCCCTTGGTCGGCAGCGTGTGATTGGTGCCGATCACCTTGTCGCCGTACGAGACATTGGTCTCGGGACCGAGGAACAGCGCGCCGTAGTTGGTCATGTTCTCGAGGAAATAGCGCGGGTTCTCGGTCAGGACCTCTACATGCTCGGCCGCGACGCGGTCGGCCTCGCGCACCGCCTCGTCGATATCGTCGACCAGGATGATCTCGCCGTAGTCGCGCCACGCGTCGCCCGCGACGTCGGCCGTCGGCAGGCGTCCGAGCTGGCGGTCGATCTCGGCCGGCAGATCGGCAGCGAGCTTCGCCGACGTCGTGATCAGAATGGCGGGCGATGTCGGGCCGTGCTCGGCCTGGCCGAGCAGGTCGGTCGCGATCACCTCGACGTCCGAGGTCTCGTCGGCGATGACGAGGATCTCGGTCGGTCCGGCGAACAGGTCGATGCCGACGCGGCCGTAGAGCTGGCGCTTGGCCTCGGCGACGTAGGCGTTGCCCGGCCCGACCAGCATGTCGACCGGCGCGATGGTCTCGGTGCCGATCGCCATCGCCCCGACCGCCTGAACGCCGCCCATCAGGTAGATCTCGTCGGCGCCGCCGAGATGCATCGCGGCGATGGTCTCCGGGTGCGGCTTGCCGTCGGTCGGCGGCGTGCAGGCGATGACGCGCTTTACGCCCGCGACCTTTGCCGTCACCACGCTCATATGCGCCGACGCGACCATCGGATAGCGCCCGCCCGGCACGTAGCAGCCGACGGAGTTCACCGGGATGTTGCGGTGGCCGAGCTTCACGCCCGGCAGCGTCTCGACTTCGACGTCCTTCAGCGCGTCGCGCTGGATCTGGGCGAAGTTGCGGACCTGCGCCTGCGCGAACTTGATGTCGTCGATGGTTTCCTGCGGAACGCTCGCGACCAGTTCCGCGATTTCCTCGTCCGACAGGCGGAAGCTCGCGGGCGACCACTTGTCGAACTTTTCAGACAGGTCGCGGACCGCCGCGTCGCCGCGATCCTCGATGTCCCGGAGAATATCCTCGACGGTGCGGCGGACCTGGGCGTCGTATTCCTTCGCCTCCGCCTCCCCGATGCGTTCCTTCAGATGTTTGGCCATGGTGTCGTTGCCTTTTCCCCCTCTCCAACCCCCTCACCCGTTTTGCGGCTTCGGCCCGCAGGCGGGGAGAGGGGATTCGAGATGTTTCGGTTGGCTCGGCCTGTACCCTCTCCCTTCAGGGGGAGGG
>JAYPTI010000055.1:0-11793 GCA_038133505.1 Alphaproteobacteria bacterium | reverse complement strand
CGCGCGGGCCCCGGGCCGGTGGGGGGGTGTGGGGGGGGGGGGCGCCCACCGAGCCAGGTACTACTTGATCGCGATGGGATTGATCGGCGAGCCGCCGCCGCCGGTCACCGGCAGCGGGGGAGCGCAGAAGAAGAACTCCCAAACGCCGTCCTGCTCGCAATCGTCGGACAGTTCGCCCATCACGAAGATCTCGCCCATAGTGATGCCGATCATCGGGATCACGACCCAATGCCAGGGCTGCTGCGCGTCCTTGGTCTCGTTCGGTCGCACCTCGCAGCCCCAGGTATCGCAGCAGATCGCGGCGACCTGCTTCTCGTAGAGCCACTCGGCGGTGTCGAACGACAGGCCGGGCGCATCGCCGCCGGCATAGCCGCCCCAGCCGTTCTTGAGGCGCTCTTCCATCATGCCGGTGCGGACGAGCACGAAATCGCCCTTCTTCACCTCGACGCCCTGCGCCTCGGCGCACGCATCGAGATCGGTGCGGGAGATCGCGTCGCCTTCGGACAGCGCCGCGACGCCGGTGTGCTTGGCGATGTCGAGCAGCACGCCGCGGCCGACCATCCGGTCCTTGACCTTCTCGATGCCGTTCTTCTGGGCGCCGTTTGAATCGACCAGCGCCGCGTCGTAGCCGTTCCACATCTTGTCGTCGTAGAAGATGTGGCCGAGCGCGTCCCACTGGGTGCCGCACTGGAGCGGCAGCGAGACCATGTCGTCGGCGTAGCGGATGCCGCCCTCGTCCTGGTTGCCCGCGACGGCGTCGGTGCCGGTCGCCAGCATGGTGTGGATCGGGTTGAAGCGGTTGCCCCACAGCCCCGACTGCGGGCCCTGATTGTCGAAGTTGAGGCCGAGCGAGAAGGTCTTGCCCTTCCTGATCAGCCCGGCCGCGGCGATGATCTCCTCCGGGCCGATGTAGTTGAGCGTGCCCGCCTCGTCGTCCGGGCCCCATTTTCCCCAGTTTTTGCACTTCTCCGCCGTCTCGCGGAGGATGCCCATGTCCAGTTTGCCGTCCGAATATTTGTGGACCATTGCGACGCTTCCTGTTCGTTGTTGGTGTCCCGGTTTGATGGCATTAGGTTGGATAGCCTATGCCCTGTCAAGTTGACGCCCGGGAGGAACGGATGAACGAAACGGCGCTGCGGGACGGCCCGCTCAAGACGCCCGAAATGCGCCTCGACGGCAAGGTTGCCGTGGTCACCGGCGCCGGCCGGGGGCTCGGCCGCGCCTGCGCTTTCGCCCTCGCCGCGGCGGGTGCGGACGTCGTGCTGGTAAGCCGGACGCTGTCGGAACTGGAGGCCGTCGCGGCCGAAATTGCCTCGGAAGGCGGCGCCGCCCAACCGCTCGTCTGCGACGTCTCCGACATGACCGACATCGAGCGCTGCCTCGGCGGATTGGCGCGTATCGACATCCTCGTCAACAACGCCGGCACCAACGCTCCGGAGCCGTTCGTGAACGTCTCCGAAGAAAATTACGACCGGGTCATGGGGCTAAACGTCAAATCGCTGTTCTTCGCCTCTCAGGTCGCCGCGAAGAAGATGATCGCGCAGGGCGACGGCGGCTCGATCATTCATATGTCGTCGCAGATGGGCCATGTCGGCGCGCCGAACCGCACCGTCTACTGCACCTCGAAACACGCCGTCGAAGGCCTGACCAAGGCGATGGGCGTCGAGCTTGCGCCCCACAAGATCCGCGTGAACTCGGTCGGCCCGACCTTCATCCTGACGCCGATGACTGCGCCGTACTTCGAGAACAAGGAATTCCGCGACGACACGCTCGGCCGCATCCCGATGGGCGAACTCGGCAAGCTCGAGGACATCATGGGCGCCGTCCTGTTCCTCGCCTCCCCCGCGTCGGGACTGGTAACGGGCACGAGCATCGTCATCGACGGAGGGTGGACGGCTTGGTGAGACCGCTCGCGTTCGCCCTGCTCCTGCTCGCCGCGTTGCCCGCGCGGGCGGAGGAGGTGGAGCTTTCGCTACCGACCGGCGGCGCGATCAAGGCCGACCTGGCGACGCCGGCCTCGGCCAAGGGCAAGTCACCCGCCATCGTCTATCTTCACGGCGCGTATGTCCGGCGTCTCGGCGCGGACCGGGCGGCCGAGGGCGGCTACGACGTCGGCGACTTTACGCGCGCGTTCGCCGACGCGGGTTTCGTCGCGATCGCGCCCATCCGCGAGACGGAAAGCACCGGCGACAACGGCGACGCGGTGATCGAGGAGGGACTCGCGTCTGTCCTTTCCGCGCTCGATTACCTGCGCAGCCGCAAGGACGTCGATGCGCGCCGCATCGCTCTCGTCGGTTTCGAGGAAGGCGCAACCATCGCGCTGTGGGCGCTGGCGCGTATGCCGGACATCGCAGCGGCGGTCGCCATGTCGCCAAGCGCGATGACGGGCCGCGCCGAGGCCGAGACGATGACGCTCGATCGGTTCATCGGGGGCGACGCGATCAAGGCGGTCCGCGCGTCGGTCCTGGTGACCGTCGGGCGCGAAGAAGGGCGCGGCGCACGGCGGCGGACGGACGAGCTTACGCAAAAACTTATGCGGAGCTACAAGCGGTTCCGCTACATCCACAACTACCGCGGCGACAGCCGCTGGTTCCGCCAACCGCGCGATGCGGTGATGGCGGATATCCTGAATTTTCTCGGCGAACGATTGCGGTAAGGCGCTTCTACCTGAAGACGACGGTTTTCTTGCCGTTTTGAAGGACGCGGCGCTCGAGCACGTATTTGACCGCCCGCGCGAGTACGACGCTCTCGATATCGCGGCCGACCGCGACCATCTCGTCCGGCATGACGGTGTGATCGACGCGTTCGACGGCCTGCTCGATGATCGGGCCCTCGTCGAGATCGGCGGTAACGAAATGCGCCGTCGCCCCGATCAGCTTAACGCCGCGCTCGAACGCCTGGTGATACGGTTTCGCGCCCTTGAACCCGGGCAGAAACGAATGGTGGATGTTGACCGCCCGGCTGCCGAGCTTGCGGCACAGATCGTCGGACAGGACCTGCATGTAACGCGCGAGGACGACGAGGTCGGTGCCGGTCTCGCCGATCAGGTCCCAGAGCTTCGCCTCGGCCTCGGGCTTGGTGTCCTTCGTCACGGGAATATGGTGATAGGGGATACCAGCCGCGTCGGCGAGCGGCTTGGCGTCGGGGTGGTTCGAGACGATCGCGGTCACTTCCATCGGCAATGCGCCGATCCGGTAGCGGTAGAGCAGGTCGTTGAGGCAATGATCGAACTTCGAGACCATGAGCATCACCTTCATCGGCGACGCGGTGTCGTAGATGTTCCAGTCCATGTCGTACTTGTGCGCGACCTGGCCGAACCAGGACTCGATCATCTCTCCGGTGACGCCCTCGCGCTCGATGGTGAAAACCGAACGCCCGAAAAACCGGCCGGAGTCGGCATCGGAGAAGAACGCGGCATCGTCGCCGGTGCAGCCGGAATCCGTCAGGAACCCGGAAACCGCGGCGACGATGCCCGGCTGATCGGCGCAGGCCGTCGTGAGGATATGGCGGGAACTCATGGGTAAATTGCCAAGCTGACGTTGCGAAGGCGCCTGTCTATCCCGCCGCTCCGCGTGAATCAACCCGCCGTTCGGAGCACTCCCTGGCGGTGCCGGACGTCGACGCTGGGCGAAAATTCATCTATTGATTCGTCATCGGATAGGGAGATCGAGATGGCGACCACCTTGCGCGGCGACCAGAAGCGTCAAGCCAACAGCTACGACTGGGATGCGGAAATGGCGGACCTGCATGAACGCACGCAGGCCCTCAACCTCTACGAATTCTGGTCGGTCGGCAAAGCCGGAGAGCACGAGGCGGTCCGCGATCTGGCTAAATTCCAAAAGGCCGTCCCCCACATCTGGAAGTACAGCGACATCGGGCCCTGCCTCGAAAAGGCAGGCGAGCTGATCGACATGGAGGAAAGCGAGCGCCGGTCGCTGATCATGTGCAATCCGGCCCTTGAAGGCCTGATCGCGACGACGACGACCATGTTCGCCGCCTACCGCATCAACAATCCGAACGAGATCGCGCCGGCGCACCGGCACTCCCCGAACGCCATCCGGTTCGGCCTGACCGGCCACACGAACTTCACCGGCGTCGAGGGCGAGCCGATCACCTTCGGGCCGGGCGACCTAGTGCTGACGCCGCACGACACCTGGCACAACCACGGCAACGAGGGCGAAGGCGGTGCGGTCAATCTCAGCGTGCTCGACATGCCGCTGGTGAACGTGCTCAACGCCACGTATTTCGAGAGCGACTATTACGAAGAGGACGCCGCGGGCAAGAAGATCCGCAAGAAGACGCAGGACGACCGCTTCCATCCCGAGCATAGCCTCCGGACCTACGGCAAGGGCGGCCTTCTGCCGCGCACGGTCAGCCACGATCGGGGCACGGGCAATGCGTCTCCGATGTACGTCTATCGCTGGGAGCCGACGCGCGAGCTGCTCGAGAACATGCGCGACAGCGAGGGAAGCCCCTATGACGGGCTGATGGTCGAATATGTCGATCCCACCACGGGCCGTGCGCCCTACTCCACGATGACGTTCTTCGCCCAGATGCTGCGGCCGGGCGAGACGACCCTGCCCTCGCGCCAGAATGCGAGCCTGATCTACACCGTCTTCGAAGGGCGCGGCCATTCGGTCATCGGCGGAAAGCGGTTCGACTGGGAGCCGTTCGACACGTTCTGCGTGCCCGGCGGCGAATGGGTCGAGCACGTGAACGAAGCAGGCGGCGATGCGATCTTCTTCGTCTCGAGCGACGAGCCGGTCCTGAAGACGCTCCATTTCTATTCGCGTCACGGCAAGGACCCGAACGGCACGGAAATTCTGCTGGAAACCTCGCGCCGGTTCTGACGCGCAGAAACGATCGGCGCAGCCGAACCGCGCCGTCCGTGCTACGACCCGCCGCATGACGATCTCGACGCAGAGAGCATACGACGTCATCGTCCTCGGCGCCGGCGCCGCGGGCATGATGTGCGCGATGACCGCGGGCGGCCGCGGGCGGCGTGTCCTGCTGCTCGATCATGCATCGGAATCCGGCAAGAAGATCCTGATATCCGGCGGCGGGCGCTGCAATTTCACCAACCTCCATGCGGGACCGGAAAACTTCCTGTCGGAGAACCCGCATTTCTGCAAATCGGCCCTCGCACGCTACACGCAGCACGACTTCATCGCGCTCGTCGACCGGCACCGCATCGCATGGCACGAGAAAACGCTCGGCCAGCTATTCTGCGACGGCTCGGCGCGCAGCATCGTCGAGATGCTGCTGGCGGAATGCGGGGCTGCTAGCGTCGACGTGCGCGTCGGCCACCGGATCACGGACGTAAGCCGGGCCGAGCGTTTCCGGGTGTCGACAGACCGCGGCGACTTCGAGTCCGCGTCGATGGTTCTCGCCACGGGCGGCCTCTCGATCCCGAAGATGGGCGCCACGGGTTTCTCGCACGACGTCGCAAGGCGCTTCGGCCTGACGCTTACCTGCGTCCGTCCCGGCCTCGTGCCGCTGACGTTCGCAGGCGACGACCTCGAGCTGATGCGGTCGCTAAGCGGCGTCGCGCTCGACTGCGTCGCAACCACCGGCAACGCCCGGTTCCGGGAAGCCATGCTCTTTACCCATCGCGGTCTGTCAGGCCCGGCGATCCTGCAGGCGTCGTCCTATTTGCCGGACGGTGCGGAGATATCCCTCGATCTGCTCCCCGATGCCGACGCAGCCGCCTGGCTCGTCAACGCCAAGCGCGCGCACCCGCGATCCCGGGGCCGGACGATCCTGGCGGAGCGCCTGCCCGGCCGTCTCGCGAACGCACTTTCCGCTCTTCACCTGCCCGATGCGCCGATGGGCGAAATCGCGGACAAGACGCTCTCCGGGCTGGGCGATCTCCTGAACCGCTGGCGGTTACGCCCATCGGGGACCGAGGGCTACGCCAAGGCGGAGGTCACAGCGGGCGGCATAGACACAAATTGCCTGTCGTCGCGGACGATGGAAGCGAAGGATGTGCCGGGTCTCTACGCGATCGGCGAAGCTGTCGACGTGACCGGATGGCTCGGCGGGTACAATTTCCAGTGGGCGTGGTCGAGCGGCTATGCCGCGGGCGAGGCGGCCTAGACCGCGTTCTCCATCAGAACTGCGCGGTTCCTGCCGGCAGTCCCAGCGTCACCCTGCCGTACAGCGTCGAGCACATGTCCCAGTTGACGCTGATATGCTTCGCGCCGGCATTGAGGTCGCGCCAGTAGCGCTGGATCAGGCCGTCGTTCGTCAGCCCGGCGCCGCCGACGCTTTCGAACAGCAGGTCCGTCGCCTGACGCGCAAGGCGGACGGCGAAACTGAGGTCGCCCTTGTTGCGGGCGCGCTCCTCGGTCGTCAGCTCCCGGCCCTCGGCCATGATGCGCATGATGTCCTGGCAGTCGCGCTTCACGAGCATCTTCGCCGCATCGATCGCCGCCGATGCTTCGGCGACACGCACCTGGATGGTCGGGAAGTCCGCCATGCTCTGCGGCGTACTCAGCGCGGCGCCGCGGGTTTTCCGGACGCCGATCTGCTCGATGTAGGTCTCCAATGCGCCCTGCGCCATGCCGACCAACGGCGCGCACAGGCAGATCGAGATCGCGGCGAAGAACGGCACCTTCCAGAGGTCGTTCTTGTTGACGGCGGCGCCGGGCGGATTGCCCGACAGCGCCTGCTCGAGCGTGAGCATGCGATGCGAGGGGATGAACAGGTCGTTGAGGATCACGTCGCTCGACCCCGTCCCGATCAGGCCCATCACGTCCCAGTTGTCCTCGACCGTAAAATCGGCCTTCGGCACCAGCACGTAGCCCTGCGTGTAGGGATCGGACGCGGCGTCCTTCGCGATCCGCGCGCCGAGGATCATCCAGTCGGCGTTGAGCACGCCGGAGCAGTAGAGCCACTTGCCCGTCAGCCGGTAACCGCCGTCGACCTCGATCGCCGTTCCGCCCGGCGAATAGGAAGACGCGGATATCGCGAGCGGGTTTTCGCCCCACACCTCTTCCTGCGCGGCATCGTCGAACATGCCGATCTGCCACTGATGCTGTGCCGCGGTCGAGTAGACCCAGGCGGTGGAACCGCAGCCTGCCCCGACTTCGATCGCGCAGCGCACGAACGTCCAGATATCGAACTCGAACCCGCCGTAGCGCGCCGGCTGCTGAACCTTGTAGAGCTCCGCCGCCTTCAGATCCGCGACGTTTTCGTCCGGAACGCGCCGGTTCCGCTCGGTCTCCCGCTGGCGGGCGCGCAGCGCGGGTTTGAGCGCGGCAGCCCGCGCAACGAGCTCGTCCGGCGTGATACCGATGTCGGTCTTTTCCAGCGTATCCATGGCTTCCATTATACGGTGAGCGGCGGCAGGACGGTAGGTCCGGGCTATTTCGCATTCAGACGATACGGAACGTCCCGCCGGGTGGATTAGCGGGAGATCCGCTCCTTCGCAAGCGTTTGCGCCCTTGCCGTCTCGTCGGGAGACATGTCGGCCTCGACGCGGGACCGGGCGTCCGCGGCTTCCGGGACGTTCCGGGACTCGGCGGCACGAAACCACGCCCATGCCTCGGCTAGATCGCGGCCGACGCCTTTCCCCTGATAATAGAGATAGCCGAGACTGAGCTGGGCGCGGCGGAACCCCTGTTCGGCCGCTGCACGATAATTGCGGGCCGCTTCCTCGATCGGCTGCCGGCCTGCAATCGCGTTTTCGATCATGTAGGCGAGATTGAATTGCGCTTCGGGCACGCGCTGTTCCGCTGCCTTGCGATACCAGTCGAGCGCCTTTTGCGGGTCCGCAACGACCCCGTTGGCGAACTGGTAGGCGGAGCCGACCTTGAACTGGGCGTCCGCGTGCCCCTGGGCGGCCGCCTTTTCGAACCACTGGAACGCCCGTTCGGGGTCCTTCCCTCGCGGGCCGGCGCCGCGCTCGTACAACAGTCCGAGCAGGTACTGCGCCTTGGCGGAACCGGCATTCGCCTGCTGCTCGTACCAGCGCATCGCCTCGCCGTAGGTGGTGGGCTGGCCGAAGACGGGTGCGGTGGTCAGGAGAAGACTTGTGCCGGGAACGAGGGCGAAAAACGCGGCGCGGGCCAGGATCATGCGGTGGCCAGTCGTCGTTTGTGACGGTGAAAAAAGCTACCTTTCGGTAACCGAATCGTCACGAACGCGGAACGACGCTGTTTATTCGGGCGACGGCCCGAAATATCCGTTCAGCCGATAGCGCTCCTCGGGGCGCGGATGGGCGTAGCACTCCACTTCCCCGATAGTGCTGTAGCAATATGTCTGCACGACGCCCGTCGCCCGAGGCTCGAACATCGATTGCCGCAGGACCTTCTCCTCGCTCGGCAGGTGACGCGCGACGTACTCCTTGTCGAAGATCGTATCTTCGAACGTCGTGCTTTCGCACCCGGCCATGGCAAGAACCGCGAGAGACAGCAGCACCAGTTTCAGTCGGAAACTCAGCATCCGTAAAACCCGTTACACGAACAGCGTCGACCGGTGCCGAGGGCGCCCGGAAAGACATCCTGCATTTTAGGAAAATCGCCGCTAAGCAAGCGTTAACGGCGGGGCCGGCGGGCTTTACCGAAAATTTACCAAGAGCGGCCGGTGAATTTCTATAACATATTGAAAATAAACAATATAATTAAAAACGGCTAACCGGATTCCGCGAGCGCGTCGAACACGTCGCCGCCGATCGGCAGCCCGACCACATGATGCTGATGCCACAGCGCGAAGAACAGCAGCGACCAGGCGGCGAAGCCGTGGCGTGCCGCCCCTTGCCGGAACAGCGTTTCGACCTTCGCCGCGTCGCACCATTCGACGATACCGGGCTGCCGGGCGACGAGCGGCGCAAGGCGTCTGCCTTCGGCATCGATCCATTCGCCGACCGGCACGGTGAAACCCCGCTTACGCGAGAACACATCCGACGCCGGCGCGACGCCGTTCAGCCATTTCCGGAGAATCCATTTGCCGAGACGCCCCCTGATCTTCAGGCGGTCAGGCAGACGGAAAGCCGCGTTGGCGACGGCGGGATCGAGAAACGGGGTGCGCCCCTCGACGCCGTGCGCCATCAGGCACCTGTCGAGCTTGGTCAGAAGATCGTTCGGCAGCCAGTCCCGGCAATCTGCGGCCTGCGCGACCTGAAGTTCCGACCGCCCCCCTCGGCGCGCCTCCGTATCGGCTCGGGCCAGCGCGTGCTCCCAGGCGTCCTCGCCGTCCCTCAGGATCCCGAGCCCGTCGAGCGCGCCGTGCCGGCGCAGCCGCCCTCCGCCCATCCATCGCGGCTTGCGGAAAGTGCGATACCGGCCGTAACCGCCGAAGATCTCGTCACCGCCTTCACCCGACAGGATGACCTTGTGCCGCGACGAGGCTTCCCTGGCGAGCTTCCATGTCGGCAGAATCGCGTAGTCCGCGACGGGGTCGTCCATACAGCGCGCGATCTGCGGCAGCAGGTTCACGAAGTCGGTCCCGTCGAAGGTGATCTCGATATGCTCGGCGCCCACCGCCTCGGCGACGCGACGCGCGTGTTCTCGCTCGTCCGCCGCGCGCGTCCCCGGAAAGCCCGCGGTGTAAGCGCAGACGGGCCGCGTATTGAGACGCGCCATCAGCGCCAGCACGGCCGTCGAGTCGATACCGCCGGACAGGAACATCGCGTAGGGAACGTCGGATCGCTGATGCACGTCGACGCTGTCGAGAAGCGCCGCTTCGATCCGCTCCAGCGCGGCGTTTTCCGACAGGCTCTCCGGGGCGCCGTCCGGCAACGCGGGACGCCGCCGACGTTCGACCACACGCCCGTTCTCCACCACCAGCGTCTCCCCCGGCAGGACGCGCCGGATCCCCTCGAACGGCGTCTCCGCGCCGGTCGTGTACTGAAGCTGAAGCAGCGTCGCCGTCGCCTCCGGCAGCAGGCGCCGCCGGGCGAACCCCGCCTTCAGCAGCGCCGTCGGTTCGGACGCGAAAGCGAAACCGGTTTCCGTCTCGACGTAGTAGAGCGGCTTGATCCCGAACGGGTCGCGCGACACCACGAGGCGCGAGCGGCCCGGATCGTAAAGCGCCAGCGCATACATTCCGCGCAGCCACGAGACGAAATCGAGCCCGTAACGCTCGTAGTAGTGCAGGATCGGCTCGCAGTCCGACGCGGTTGCGAAATCGGCGTCCGGCAGCTCCGCCCGCAGCTCGACGTAGTTGTAGATTTCGCCGTTCGCGACCAGCACCGTCTCGCCGGGTCCGAACAGCGGCTGGTCGCCGGTCTCCAGATCGATGATCGCAAGGCGGGTATGGACCAGTCCCACCCCGTCCCGGGTCCAGATATCGTCGCCGTCGGGACCGCGATGGAGAAGCGCCCGCCGCATGGCATCGAGCGACATCCGGGGCGGCTCCGCGCCATCGCGCGTCATGATACCGGCGATACCGCACATTAGCCGAGAACCGTTTCGAACAGCTCGAAATAGTGCCGAACGACGACGTCTTCCGTGAATTCGACCTCGAACCGCTTGGCACCCTTTTGAGCGAGCGACGTTCGGAGCTCTGGGTCGGCGATAAGGCGGGTCAGCGCCGCTGCGAGGGCGCCGCAATCGTCCACGGGCGCAAGAAGGCCGTCCTCGCCGTCGCGGATAAGCCACATCGGCCCGGCCGATGCAGCCGCAACGATGGGCAAAGAACGCGCCCACGCCTCGATCAGGACGTTGCCCAGCGGCTCGATCCGCGACGGACAGACGAGAATGTCGGCCGTCGCCATGAGGTCCGCGATATCGCTGCGCCAGCCCAGGAACCGGACGCGCGACGCAACGTCCAACTTATGCGCCAGCACATTGAGCGATCGGGCATCGTCGCCGTCGCCCGCCAGCAGCAGGAAAGCACCGTCGACGCGCTTCAGCGCATGCAGCAGGACGTCGAACGCCTTGTTGCGGTGCAGCCGGCCGGCGGCCAGCAAAACCGGGGCGTTGGCGGGTATGGAAAACTCGGATCGGGCGAGCGCCGTTCCGGGCTCGGCCGAAACGAAGTTCGGCACGAAGTGGCCGCGCTCCGACTGCCAGGATTCTGCCTCGAGGTAGCTGACGATATCCGGCGTGTTGCCGATCAGATGGTCGCATCCCCGGTAGTATTTCAGATCGTAGTAGCCCCCGAGCCGGCCGACGAGTTTCGGACGGCGCGCCGACCGGGCAATCGCCTTGGCGGAAACGGCGCTCGCGCGGCTCATCCAGGACAAAACGATATCGGGGCGGAAATCGTCGATGACGGCGGCGAGCGCGGGAACGGTTCGGCGGTCCAGAAAACCGCCGAACGGCAGTTCCGCCATCGCGATACCCGCGTCCGACAGGCGTGTGTTCCGGCCCTCGTTCGACCGGACGATCAGTTGCTGGTCGACGCCCCGCCTTTGCAAGGCGACCGCCAGCCGGACGAAGAACTCCTCGGCCCCGCCAACCTCTCCGCCCGCCATCGTTTGCAGCACCCTCATGATGGAAGCAGCCTCTCGAAGGCTTCGGCTGCCTGCGGCCATCCCCAGCTGCGCTGCCGCGCCGACGTCGTTTCGTACTGGGCCCGCCACAGCGCATCGTCGGTAAGAAGGGCGACCGCGCGCTTCGCAAATTCGGCATCGTCCCGGGCGACGAAACCGGACTCGCCGTCAACGATGCGTTCCGCCACGCAGCCGATATCCTGGACCACTGCCGGAACGCCTGCCGCCTGCGCCTCGCCGACCGCCAGACAGAACGTCTCCCCGGGATCGCCGCGGTAGAGGAGCGTACGGTATCCCGCCAATTCGCGGGCGAGTTCCGGTTTCGGGAGCGGATCGCGTAGCACGACTCCCCGGCC
>JAYPTI010000054.1:5333-17808 GCA_038133505.1 Alphaproteobacteria bacterium | reverse complement strand
GCAGCCGGGTGTTTTCAACGCCTTGGCTACCAGCCAAGACGATGTGGCGCTGTTGAGCTTCACGTCGGGCACCACGGGCCTGCCCAAGGCCGTCGTCCTCGCCCACAAGACCACCGAGCACCGGCTCGTCTGGCTGTCGACGCACGGGGGCTTGCGCTGCGGCACGCACAACCGGTCGCTCGGCTGCATGCCGCTCGGTCACGCGATCGGCTTCTACGGCGTCTTCCTGGTGACGCTCGCCTTTAACGGGACGTTCTTCGTCGTCTCCGAGTTCAATCCGGTCGCGCTGGTCGATCTCGTCGAGCGCGAGCGCATCTCCTATGCCTTCTGCGTGCCGACGATGTTCGGCGCGATGACGGCGGCGCCCAACTACGCGCCGGAGAAGTTCGCCTCCATGGAGCTCGCACTCTACGGCGGCATCTCGATCGAGCCGGCGCTGCTGGAGCGCATCGACCGGGAATGGGGCGGGGTGATCCGGCACATCTACGGAACGACCGAGACGATGTGCGCGCTTCACAACCCGGAGCCCGTCGGCCGCCACGCCACGCTGCGGCCGGGATACTACTCGAGGACGCGGCTCGCGCGGATCGGCGGCGCAGGGACGGACGACGTCGTCGAGGCGGGCGAGGAGGGCGAACTGATCGTCGACTCCACCGTCGATACGATGTTCACCGAATATCTCGGCCGGGCGGACGCGACGGCGGAGAAGCTCCGCGACGGCTGGTACTACACCGGCGACGTCTTCCTGCAGGAGGCCGACGGCGACGTCACGCTGGTCGGCCGCGTCGACGACATGATCCGGTCCGGCGGCGAGAGCATCCACCCGGAGGAAGTGGAAGCGGTGATCGACGACCATGCGGCCGTCGTCGAATCGAGCGTCATCGGAATCCCCGACGAGAAATGGGGCCAGATGGTCGTCGCCTGCGTGATCCTCGGCGACGGCGCGCCGTCCGCCGACGTTGCTGCGGCGCTCGACGCGCATTGCCGCGCATCGACGCTTGCCGGTTTCAAGCGGCCGAAGGCCTACATGTTCGTGGAGACGTTCCCGCGCAACGCGGCGAACAAGGTTCTGCGCCGCCATCTGCGCGACGACGCGGCGAAGGCCGCAATGGAAAAGCTCGAGGACAGCCCGTTCTTCGGCCTCGTCTGACGGCGCGCGTCCGCTACTGCGCGACCTTGACGCCGCGGCCCTTGACCGTCCGCACCTGCTCGCCGTCGCGCAGCCGTCTGAAGACGAGCTCCATCCCCTGGCCCGTCAGCGTCCGGTCGTACTGCTGCAGCTCGTATCGTCCGTCGTCGAGCACCACCATCAGGTAGACCGACAGCGTGTTGCCGCCGATCCGCGCCCAGGCTGCGGTGCCGCCGCCGACCGGGTCGCCCGACTCCGCGGCGCGCCAGATGCCCTGGCGGCCGGTCGGCGCAAAGGTGAGGGATGTTGTCTTGCGGCGCACGTCGGGCTTGGACGGCGTTCCGCCGCCGCGGATGACGCTGGTCCACTTGACCTCGAAGCCGTTGCCGGACGGCGCGATCTGGACGTCGAAGTCGCGCGCGGTCACGCCGAAATAGAGGCTGTCGGCATCGTTGGCGACGCCGCCGCCCTGGAAGGTGCCGAAGAATGCCTTGATGTCGAGGTCCGCCGCGCGCGCGCCCGCCGAGGCGGCGAGCAGGATGGCGGCGATGAGGGCGAGGAGGCGTGCCGGCGTTTTTTGCATCTTGATCCCGTTCGTCTGGTCACCACGTATGCGGCATAGTTTAGAACTGCGCTGATAGCATGCGGCGGCGAAAAATAGACGCCGCGCGGAGGAAGCATGGCGAGACGCACGAACAGTTACATGCTGGCGGTGATGGGTCTTCTCGCCGCCGCCTCCGCCGCGGTGCCCGCCGTTCCGGTCGCCAACGCGCAGTCGCCGGAGGTGGCGGTCGGCACCGAGGGCGGGTTCCGCACGATCCGCGGCAACGGCATTCCCGGCCACGCCACCGGCCGGTTTCCCAACCGCGGCAATCCCAACCGCATCTCGGAACAGGACTATGCGTTCCGCGTGCCGCTCGGCCCGCGGCCGGCGGGTCGGCGGACGCCGCTCGGCCATCACAATTTCGGGGTGGCGCTGAACGGCGTTCCGTTCGATCCCGGCACGGCGGAGTACTGGAGAGGCGACCGGCGCGCCGGTTGGCGCTACGAGGCGCTGAGCGGGAAGATCGATCTCGGCATCGACAGCAGCAATGCGCACGTCCAGCCAAATGGCGCCTATCACTATCACGGCCTGCCGCGCGGCCTGATGACCCACGTTTCGGCCGACCGGCATTCGCCGCTGATCGGCTATGCGGCCGACGGGTTTCCGATCTATGCGCTCTACGGCTATGCCGATCCGAAGGATCCCTCGAAGGGCGTGAAGCAGATGCGGTCGAGCTGGCGGCTCAAGCCGGGCCAGCGCGACAGCGCCAACGGCCCCGGGGGTCGCTACGACGGGACGTTCGACCGCGACTGGCAGTTCGTGCCCGGTGCGGGAGACCTCGACGAATCGAACGCGCGCTTCGCGGCAACGCCCGACTATCCCGGCGGCACATGGGCCTATTTCCTGACGGAAGGCTACCCGTGGATTCCGCGGAGCTTCGTCGGCACGCCCGACGACAGCTTCCTCAAGGGCCCGCCCGGCGGCCGGCGGGGCGGTCCCGGAGGTCCCGGAATGGGGATGGGCATGCACGGACCGGACGGCCACCCGCCGCACGACCATCCGCCGCATGGCGGCCCGCCGCCGTTCGGCGGACCTCCGCCGTGGGACCGGCGTTAAGGGGCGAGCGCCCCCGAAACTACGGCCATTTCACCTCGGGCGGCATCGACATCAGGATCGCCTCGACGTTGCCGCCGGTGCGCAGCCCGAAGATCGTGCCCCGGTCGTAGAGCAGGTTGAACTCGACGTAGCGGCCGCGTCGGACGAGCTGGTGTTCGCGCTGTTCCGGCGTCCACGGTTCGTTCATGTGCCGCGCGATGATGCGCGGATAGGCGTCGAGGAAGGCGAGGCCCACGTCCTGCGTGAAGGCGAAATCCGCGTCCCAGTCGCCAGTATCCACATAGTCGTAGAAAATGCCGCCGACGCCGCGCGGCTCGTCGCGGTGCTTGAGGAAGAAGTACTCGTCGCACCATTCCTTGAATTTGGGATAGTAGGCGGGGTCGTGCCTGTCGCAGGCGTCCTTGAAGGCCGCGTGGAAGGTTTCGGTGTCCGTGTCGTCCGCGTACATCGGCGTGAGGTCCCCGCCGCCGCCGAACCAGCCTTTCGTGGTGACGATCATCCGCGTGTTCATGTGCGCCGCCGGCACAAGCGGCGAGCGCATGTGCGCGACCAGCGAGATGCCCGACGCCCAGAAGCGCGGGTCTTCGTCCGCGCCCGGGATCTGCTTGCGGAATTCCTCCGAGAACTCGCCGTGGACGGTCGACACGTTGACGCCCACTTTCTCGAACACGCGTCCCTTCATTACCGACATCACGCCGCCGCCGCCGCCGTCTCGCTCCCAGGCCGTGCGCTCGAACCGGCCCGGCGTGCCGTCGCCGGCGGCATCGTTGGGCGCCTCGACCTCGTCTTCCAGTTTTTCGAAGGCAGCGCACATGCGGTCGCGCAGCTCCGCGAACCAGGCCGAGGCCGTTTCCTTCTTCTCGTCGATCGTCTTGTCGCTCATTCGCCTGTCCGTTCGTTTGTCATCCGCGCCGTCAAGTCCGCGAAAGAGTTTGTCTGCCGCAATGCCTCGCCGAGCACGATCGCCGCCGCCGTCACCACATTAAGCGACCGCGCGCCCGCCGCCATCGGGACAATAAGCCGCGCGTCGGCGGCATTGTGCACGGCGTCCGGCACGCCGGCGCTCTCGCGCCCGAGCAGCAGCGTATCCGACTCCTCGAACGCGAAGTCCGTATGCGCCGCGTCGCCCTTGGTCGTCAGCAGGACGAGGCGGCCCGTCCCGCGCTTCTCGCCGAAAGCGCGCCACGAATCATGCCGGGCGACTTCCGCCCGCGCGCCGTAATCCATCGAAACCCGCTTCAGGCGCCGGTCGTCGAGCACGAATCCGCACGGCTCGATCACGTCCACCGGCACGCCGAGGCATGCCGCGAGGCGGAAAATGGCGCCCGCATTCTGCGGAATATCTGGCTCGTAAAGGGCGATGCGCATGGCCGAACATAAGCGCGGCGTCGGGAAGGGCGCAATCGGTTGCGAAATAAAGGCTTTCCCGGCCCCGTTAATGTTCGCTTAACCATAAAAGCCGAGGCTTTGCAGGGCGCGGCTTTTCGATTATACCGCTCGCGGAGGGGGTTCACGCCCGTAATGCGCAGGAAAATCGTGCGGCGACGCGCCGCATGCATCGAATCTGCGCCCGTGCTAGCAATAGCGCGGCGGCAATTGGGCTTCGCAAACGGAGGTCGATTGTCCGCGTTCCCGCGGATATCCCTTACAGTATTGACGACCACACTTTTGACCACGTGTCAGCGGACTAACGGATACAGGATCGGAAAGAATGGCTGAAACCCACGGCACCACGGCGCACGGCGGAGAGGACGGCGAAACCCGTCGCGACTTCCTTCAGCTCGCGACCGGCGCGCTCGGCGCGGTCGGCGTCGCGGCGGTGGCCTGGCCCTTCATCCAGCAGATGAACCCGGCAGCGGACACGCTCGCGCTCGCCTCGATCGAGGTCGACATCTCCAAGATCGCCGTCGGTCAGGCGATCAAGGTCAAATGGCGCGGCAAGCCCGTCTTCATCCGGCATCGCACGCAGGCCGAGATCCAGGCCGCAGAATCGGCGAAGATGAGCGATCTCGTCGACCCCCAGGCCGACGACGCCCGCGTCAAGAAGCCCGAATGGCTTATTCTGGTGGGCGTCTGCACCCATCTCGGCTGCATTCCGCTCGGCACTTCGCAGGGCGAAGCCCGTGGCGACTTCAACGGCTGGTTCTGCCCGTGCCACGGCTCGCACTACGACACGTCCGGGCGCATCCGCAAGGGGCCGGCGCCGCGCAATCTCGAAGTGCCGGAATACGCCTTCGACGCCAATAACCCCAACATCGTGAAGATCGGCTGAGGACTTCCCAAATGGCTCAATTCCAGAAACCCGCCTGGCTGGACAACAGCCTCGTAAAATGGGTCGACCATCGGCTGCCGGTCTTCTCGTTCATGAGCCACGAGCTCTACGAGTACCCGACGCCGCGCAACCTGAACTACTGGTGGAACTTCGGCTCGCTGGCCGGAATCGTGCTGGTGATCATGATCGTCACCGGCATCACGCTGGCGATGCACTACACGCCGCACACCGCGATGGCGTTCGATTCGGTCGAGCGCATCATGCGCGACGTCAATTACGGCTGGCTGATCCGCTATATCCACATGAACGGCGCATCGGCGTTCTTCGTCGTTGTCTATATCCATATCTTCCGCGGTCTCTATTTCGGATCCTACAAGGCGCCGCGCGAGATCCTCTGGATGCTCGGCGTCGTCATCCTGCTGCTGATGATGGCGACCGCCTTCATGGGCTACGTGCTGCCGTGGGGCCAGATGAGCTTCTGGGGCGCGACGGTCATCACCAACCTGTTCTCGGCGATCCCGTGGGGCATCGGCGACTGGATCGTCACCCTGCTGTGGGGCGGCTTCTCGGTCGACAATCCGACGCTCAACCGCTTCTTCAGCCTGCATTACCTGCTGCCGTTCGTGATCGTCGGCGTCGTCGTGATGCACATCTGGGCGCTGCACGTGCACGGCTCGAACAACCCGATCGGCATCGACACGAAGGGCGAGCAGGACGTGATCCCCTTCCACCCGTACTACACGGTGAAGGACATGTTCGGCCTCGGCGTGTTCCTGATCCTGTTCGCGGGCTTCATCTTCTTCGCGCCGAACTTCTTCGGCGAGCCGGACAACTACATTCCGGCGAACTCGCTTTCGACGCCGGCGCATATCGTGCCCGAATGGTACTTCCTGCCGTTCTACGCGATCCTGCGCGCGGTGCCGGACAACTTCATCGGCGGATGGACGACGAACTGGCTCGGCTTCATCATCTTCGAGGCCAAGCTCGCCGGCGTGCTCGCCATGTTCGGCGCGATCGCCGTGCTGTTCGTCCTGCCCTGGCTCGACCGCTCGCCGGTGCGCTCCTCGCGCTTCCGGCCGCTCTACAAGCAATTCTTCTGGCTGTTCCTGATCGACTGCATCGTATTGGGCTGGGTCGGCGCGAATCCGGCCGAGGGGCACTTCATCATCATCGGGCGCATCGCGACGGCATACTACTTCCTGCATTTCCTCGTGATCATTCCATTGCTCGGGAAGTTCGAGAAACCAAGGGAGTTGCCCAAGAGTATCTCGGACCCGGTGCTGAGCGGGGAGAAGGCCTGATGCGTATCGTCGGTAAAACCCTTCTGGCCGGCCTTGCCGCCGCCGCCCTCACCTTCGGAATCGCCGGTTCGGCGTCCGCATCCGGCGCGGCCGCGCATGGTCCCAGCCAGCACTGGTCGCACGGGGGCCTGTTCGGCACGTTCGATCGCGCCGCGCTGCGCCGCGGTTTCCAGGTCTACAAGAACGTCTGCGCCGGCTGTCACGGTCTGCGGCTGGTCGCCTACCGCAACCTCATGGATATCGGGTTCTCCGAGAACGAGGTGAAGGCGATCGCCGCCGAGGTCGAGGTCCGGGACGGGCCCAACGACGACGGGGAGATGTTCGATCGCCCCGGCCAGCCGTCGGACCGGTTCAAGTCGCCGTTCGCGAACGACAACGCCGCGCGCGCGTCGAACAACGGCGCGCTGCCGCCCGACCTGTCGCTGATCGTCAAGGCGCGGCTCGGCGGGGCGGACTACATCTACGGCGTCCTGACCGGCTACAAGGAAGCGCCCGCCGGGACGACCGTGCCCGACGGCATGCACTACAACGAGTCCTTCCCGGGTCACATGATCGCGATGCCGGCGCCGCTGTCCGAGGATGGCGTCGAGTACGCCGACAAGACCAAGGCGACCGTCGACCAGCAGGCCAAGGACGTGACGACCTTCCTCGCCTGGACGGCCGAGCCGGAGCTCGAGGCGCGCAAGAGGATGGGCGTGAAGACGATCCTGTTCCTGCTGCTGCTGACCGGCCTGCTCTATGTCGTGAAGCGGCGCATCTGGGCCGACGTCCATCACTGAGCGGCAATAGTGACGGGTGGGTCCCAGACCCACCCCTACGTCACGACCGGATATTCGTAGGGGCGGGTCTTGGACCCGCCCTTTTCGTTGAAAGGATTGGACATGGGAATTTTCGGGCACGTCACGCTGGGCTCCAACGACCTCGCGCGGGCCGGTGCGTTCTACGACGCGGTGCTCGGCACGCTCGGCCATGAGCGCGGGCTCGAACGCGAGGGCCGGTTCATTTCCTACGGCGACGGCTCCGGCGCGCGGCTGTTCGTCATGACGCCGTTCGACGGCAATCCGGCGTCGGTGGGCAACGGCGTGCACGTCGCCTTCCTCGCGCCCGACCGAGCGGCGGTCGATGCGTTCCACGCGGCGGCGCTGGCGGCCGGCGGCACCGACGAGGGCCCGCCCGGTCCGCGCCCGCACTATCACGAGCATTACTACGGCGCCTACGTGCGCGATCTCGACGGCAACAAGCTGCAGGCGGTCTGCCACAAGGCGGCGTAGCGGCGAAAGGAGGCGACATGGATGCTTTCACCCCCCTTCAAGGAGCAATCGGCGGCGCCCTGATCGGGCTGTCCGCGGCTCTTCTGCTGCTGGTCTTCGGGCGGATTGCCGGTATCAGCGGTATCCTCGGCGGGGTTTTGCCGCCCCGCTCGGGCGAGACCGGCTGGCGGGCGGCGTTCGTCGCCGGGCTGATCGCGGGGCCGCTCGTCGTTGCCGCCGCGACCGGAAACCTGCCCGCGGTCGAGCTTCAGAGCCCCGTCTGGGCGCTCGTTCCCGCCGGGCTCATCGTCGGATTCGGAACGCGTCTCGGCAGCGGCTGCACCAGCGGCCATGGCGTGTGCGGTCTGGCAAGGCTGTCGCCCCGGTCGATCGCCGCGACGGCCACGTTCTTCGCCGTGGCGCTCGCGACCGTCTATGTAATCCGGCATCTCGCCGGCGGACAGGGGTAGGGGCGATGCGCATTCTGATCTGTTTCCTGATCGGCGGGCTGTTCGGCGCTGGCCTCGCGATTTCCGGCATGATGAACCCCGCCAAGGTGATCGGTTTCCTCGACCTTGCCGGCGACTGGGACCCGACCCTCGCGGTCGTAATGGCCGCGGCGCTCGCAGTGTCGGTGGCAGGCTATGCGGTCAAGAAGGGCCGGGCCCGCCCGGTGCTCGCAGACGCGTTCCAGGTGCCGTCGGCCGGGATCGTCGACGCGCGCCTGATCGCGGGCGGCGCCCTGTTCGGTCTCGGGTGGGGCATCGCCGGGTTCTGTCCGGGACCCGCGATCGCCGCCCTGTCGACGGGCCGCTGGGACGTCGCGCTGTTCGTCGTCTCGATGGTCGCGGGCATGGCGGCGTTCTCGCTGATGCCGAAAGCGAAATGAGGGCGGGACGGAGGCTTGATCCGCCGGGCGGATTCGCTCACAACCTCCCGAACCGAACTGGAGAACTAGCATGACGGAACCCGGCACACCGCCGGTCATCGGCGTGATCGGCGGCAGCGGCGTCTACGACATCGACGGGCTGGAAAACACCGAGTGGCGCCAGATCGCGACGCCGTTCGGCATGCCGTCGGACGAGCTGCTGTTCGGCGAGCTCGACGGCCAGAAGATCGTCTTCCTGCCGCGTCACGGGCGCGGGCACCGCCTGTCGCCGAGCAACCTGAATTTCCGCGCCAATATTGACGCGCTGAAGCGGGCCGGGGTTACGGAGATCATTTCGGTCAGCGCCGTCGGTTCGCTGAAGGAGGAATACGCGCCGGGCCATTTCGTCCTCGTCGACCAGTTCATCGACCGCACCTTCGCGCGCGAGAAATCCTTCTTCGGCGAGGGTTGCGTCGCGCACGTGTCGGTCGCGGACCCCGTCTGTCCGCGCCTCGGAATTGCGCTGCAGGCGTCCATGGGCGCGCTCGGCATCCCGCACAGCCGCGGCGGCACCTACATGGTGATGGAGGGCCCGCAATTCTCGACGCGCGCCGAAAGCCATCTCTACCGCTCCTGGGGCTGCGACGTGATCGGCATGACCAACATGCCGGAGGCCAAGCTCGCCCGCGAGGCAGAGATGTGCTACGCGACCGTCGCCATGGTGACCGACTACGACTGTTGGCACGAGGAGCACGACGACGTCACCGTCGAGGCCGTCATCAAGACCGTCCACGACAATGCCGACAAGGCGCGCGCGCTGATCAAGGCGACCGTGCCGGCGCTCGCCGGGCGCACAGAGACCTGCGTCGCCGGCTGCCACACGGCGCTCGATTTCGCCATCATCACGCCGCCCGAGGCGCGCGACCCGGATGCGGTCGCCAGGCTCGACGCGGTCGCCCACAGGGTGCTCGGCCCGTGAACGTCGACGGCGTCCCCTACCGCACGATCTGGCTCGCCGACGACGGCCGGGCGGTCGAGATCATCGACCAGACGCGGCTGCCGTTCGAATTCGTCACCGTCCGGCTCGAGAGCGTCGGCGACGCGGCGACGGCGATCCGCGACATGTGGGTGCGCGGCGCGCCGCTGATCGGCGCGACGGCGGCCTGCGGGATGGCGCTCGCGATGCAGGACGACCCGTCCGGCGAGAACCTAAAGGCGGCCGCCGACCGGCTGATGGCGACGCGTCCGACGGCGGTCAACCTGCGCTGGGCCATCGACGAGATGAAGAAGCTGCTGACGCCGCTGTCGGCGAATGCGCGCGCGGCGGCGGCCTATGCGCGCGCCGCCGAGATCTGCGACGAGGACGTCTCGATCTGTTCTGCGATCGGCGATCACGGCATGCCGCTGATCCACAGGGCGTGGGAAGCGCGCGGCAAGCCCGCGCGCGTCAACGTGCTGACCCACTGCAACGCGGGCTGGCTGGCGACGGTCGACTGGGGAACCGCGCTGGCGCCGATCTACAAGGCGCACGATGCCGGCATCCCCGTCCATGTCTGGGTCGATGAGACGCGGCCCCGGAACCAGGGCGCCAGCCTGACCGCATGGGAGCTTGGCCGCCACGGCGTCCCGCACACGGTGATCGTCGACAATGCGGGCGGGCACCTGATGCAGCACGGCCAGGTCGATCTCTGCATCACCGGCACCGACCGGACGACCGCGGCCGGCGACGTGTGCAACAAGATCGGCACCTACCTGAAGGCGCTGGCGGCGCACGACAACGGCGTGCCGTTCTTCGTCGCGCTGCCCGGACCCACGATCGACTGGACGATCGAGGACGGCGTGCGCGACGTCCCCATCGAGGAACGCGACGCTGCCGAAGTGACGGTCATGACCGGAAAGGCCGAGACGGGCGAGATCGTCTCCGTGCGGATCGCACCCGAAGAGAGCGATGCCGCCAATTATGCGTTCGACGTGACGCCGGCGCGGCTGGTGTCGGGGCTGATTACGGAACGCGGCGTGTGCGCGGCGTCGAAGGACGGAATGGCGCGTCTCTATCCGGAGTTCGCCAGGGTCTAGGCTCTCGGCGAACGCGGGCCCGAGCCGATCGGAATTCAGACTCTCAGCTTCTGCCGGTGCGCATCACGGTGCAGTACTGGCCGCTCGACTTCAGTTGGCTGCATAGCCGGCTTGCCGACCGGCTGTCCGTCGCCTGAACGCCGAGCCGCAGGAACGTGCCCTTCTTGCCGAGATCGACGCGGCTGACGGATTTCTGCTCGCCGCCGAGGATCTTCGAGAAGCGCTTCTGCAGTTGCTGCCAGCCGCGATCCAGCATCTTCGACGACTTGTAGGACCCGAGATGGACGAAGTGGGTTCCGCGGGACGGCTTTCGCGCCGGGCGCGGAATGCCGTCTTTCGGCTCAGGCTTGTTCAGGACGATCGGCACCTTTTCCGCTTCCGGCGCTTTGGGCGGAACGACCGTCGCGGCTTTCACCTCCTGCGGCGGCAGGGGCTTTTCGGCGATCCGCGTCGGTGCCATCGCCGCCAGCGCGAACAGGTCCCGCGACGTGGTCTCGACCTTTGCCGGGGCGGGCAGGGGGAAGATCAGGCCCAGTTTCTCGAGGCGGGTCTTGATCTCGAACAGGCGCCGCTGGGCGACCTCCGAGACGGTCCCGGAATAGATGAATTCGTCGCCGCATTTGAGAACGGCGGCGCTGCCGTGGCGAGCGGCGGCGAGCGGGGCGAGCGCGCGATAGGCCATCACCCCGCGACCGGACAGATCGAGCGCGACGCCGTGGAGCAGGTGCGACTTGGGCGATTGCGGGAATTTCTGGACGAACTCGCGCGTGGTCGCGACCGCTTCCTCCGCGTCGCCCTTGCAGTAGGCGGCGGCGAACGGGATCGTGTCGAACTTCGATTCGTCGGTTTCGGGCCGGCTGGGCGCGGAAACCGCCTCGATCGGCGCTTTCACGACCTCTGCGACCGTCGTCGCGACGTCTTTGACCGCCGAACCCACGCCGCAGCCCCCCAGACTCAGCAGGGCCAGCAGGCACAGCGAAATTGCGTAACCGGCCTTCATGTCAGTTCCCCTGCGCCGATTGCAGCAGGTAGCGCCCGTTGCGCGGCTGGGTGTCGCGTGCGTTGTCGCCGACGGCGCCACGAACGCGCGCGATCTGGCCTTCCGACAGCCGAACCGGTTGCGACATCACGAACCAGTCGACGTCTTCCGTGCATGGCGCCGAGGTGAGGGAGCCGCTGTAGCGGATGTAGCTGCCGAGTTCCGGCAGAAGGTCGCGTGCGTTCATCAGGATTTTCGGATCCGCGATCGAACCGCCGACCCCGGCGGGAAGCCGTTCGATTATTTCGCGGAAGGCGAGATTCTCGCGGCCCTCCACCACGAGAACGCTGACGACCGCCAGTCTTCCTTCGGCGCTTCGGTGCAGGAACTGTATTTCCGCGGGAAAGCGCCGGCCGAGAACGCGATGCTCGCTCGGCGTCCGGAAAGCGATGTTCCGCAGGTCGAACTTGTCCTTGCCGACATAGACGCTGCTGCCGTTTCCGTACGCGCCCGACAGGCCGCTGTCGGACTGCGACAACGTCACCAGCGACAGCTTGTACTGGAAGCCGAGCCTGAGCATGCGGGCGGCATCGGTGTCCTCGATATCGATCGGCGACTGACGCATTCCGGTCGCGCACATGTTCCTGCCGGCGTCGTTCGCCGGCATCCCGGCACGTTTTTCGGCCGCCGAACCCGACGCGGCGGATGCCTGAGCCACCACAACGCTCAGCAGGGCGGCGGAAAGCGCCAGGATATGGATCGGTCGGCAGGTTCCAGACATCGAATCCCCCGTGCGGCGGAGGGCGCCGCGGAACGCGACCCGATTGTCGTCAGTTTTGGTAAAGGCTTTGTAAATAGCCGGTTTCCGCGCTCCGAAGCGCAGGAATCTGCGGTCTTGAAAAATATCCGCCGTTGCATCACGTTGCGCGCCGACGAAACC
>JAYPTI010000054.1:0-5323 GCA_038133505.1 Alphaproteobacteria bacterium | reverse complement strand
GGATCGGTCGGCAGGTTCCAGACATCGAATCCCCCGTGCGGCGGAGGGCGCCGCAAAGCGTGTCCCGATTGTCGTCGCGTTTGGTAAAGGCTTGGGACACCGGGGGAATTCAGCGTCGAAGAGGGCCGAAAACTGCGGTCTTGAAAAACACCCGCCGTTGCATCAGGTTGCGCGCCGACGAAACCGGAGGCGGAATTTCCATGAAAAGCAAATGGTCCGACCGCGACGCGCAGCGGGCGGTGCGCGAATACGCGAAGGCGGGCATCGCCGAGGACCTGGCCCTCAGGGTCTACACGACGCGCCTGCTCGGCAACGATCCGAGCCTCGTGCTGCACGGCGGCGGCAACACGTCCGTGAAGACGGTCATGAAGGATACCGCCGGCGATGCGGTCGAGGTGCTGTGCGTCAAGGGGTCGGGCTGGGACATGGGCGATATCGAACCGCCCGGCCTGCCGGCGGTGCGTCTCGACGCCATCCGGAAGCTCCGCAAGCTCGGAAAGCTGTCCGACGAGGACATGGTCAACGTCCAGCGCGGCGCACTCCTGGATTCCACCTCGCCGAACCCGTCGGTCGAGACGCTGCTCCACGCGTTCCTGCCGCACAAGTTCGTCGACCACACCCATTCTGACGCCGTTCTCGCGATCACCGACCAGCCGGACGCGACCGCGATCTGCAAGGAACTCTACGGCGACCGGGTCGGCCTCGTACCCTACATCATGCCGGGCTTCGATTTGGCGCAGGCGTGCGCCCGGGTCTACGAGAAGAACCCGGACGTCGAGGGTCTGATCCTCCTCAAGCACGGCATCTTCTCGTTCGGCGAGACGGCGCGCGAAGCCTACGAGCGGATGATCGACCTCGTCACCGTTGCCGAAAAGCACATCGCCGCGAAGGGCGGCAGGAAACGTCCGAAATCGTTCGCGTCCGTTCGCATTCCGTCGAAACTCGCCGGCGTCGAGGATATCGCGCCCGTGCTGCGCGGCCTTGCCGCCGATCCGACCGCCGACGACTGGCGGCGCATGGTGCTCGATTTCCGGAATTCGAAGGAGGCGCTCGCGTTCGTCAACGGCGCCGAGGTGTCGCGCTATGCCACCACCGGGCCGGTAACGCCGGACCACGTCATCCGCACGAAACCAAAGCCCCTGATCCTGCCGGCGCCCAAGGCCGGCGATCTAGAAGGCTTCGCTCAGACGGCCGCGAAGGCGTTCGATGCCTACGAACGGTCCTACGAGCGCTATTTCGCGAAGCACAACGCGAAGCTGAAGAACAAGAAGACCGCGCTCGATCCGCTGCCGCGCGTCATTCTCGTCCAGGGCGTCGGGCTGTTCGGGATGGGCAAGTCCGCCAAGGATGCGCGGATTGCCGCTGATCTTGCCGAGACGACGGCGCGCGTGATCGCCGATGCGGAGGCCATCGGCCACTTCCGGTGCATTCCCGAGAAGGACATCTTCGAAATCGAATACTGGTCGCTCGAGCAGGCGAAGCTCGGAAAGGCGGCGGAGAAGCCGCTCGCCCGCCACGTCGTCGCGGTGACGGGCGGCGCGTCGGGGATCGGCCGGGCGACGGCTGCCGCCTTCGCGCGCGAAGGCGCGGAGGTCGCCGTGCTCGACCGCGATCTCGACGCGGCGAACGCGGCCGAGGCATCCTTCGGCGGGCTCGCGGTCGCTTGCGATGTGACCAGCCAGGCATCCGTCGACGCGGCGTTTTCCGAGATATGCCGCGCCTATGGCGGGCTCGACATCCTCGTCTCCAATGCAGGCGCTGCCTGGCAAGGCCGGATCGGCGAGGTCGACGAGCAGGTTATGCGCGAGAGCTTCGAACTCAATTTCTGGGGTCACCAGCGCTGCGCACAGGCGGCGGTCTCCATCATGAAAGCGCAGGGGACGGGCGGGGCGCTGCTGTTCAATACGTCGAAGCAGGCGGTCAACCCGGGCCGCGACTTCGGGCCCTACGGCCTGCCCAAGGCGGCGACGCTGTTCATGTCGCGGCAGTATGCGCTCGATCACGGCGCCGACGGCATCCGGTCGAACGCGGTCAACGCCGATCGCATCCGCTCGGGTCTGCTCACCGCCGACATGATCTCGTCGCGCTCGAAGGCGCGCGGCCTCAGCGAGGCCGATTACATGGCAGGCAATCTGCTCAGGCAGGAGGTCACGGCCGACGACGTCGCCCAGGCGTTCGTCGACCTCGCGCTTTCTAAAAAAACGACGGCAGCCGTTCTGACCGTCGATGGCGGGAATATCGAGGCCGCGCTGCGGTAGGTTCTTTCCGCCGTTTCGCCCCAACAAAAAACCCTCCCCCGTTTCCGGGGGAGGGTTTCTCTATTTTGTGATCCGATGATCAGGCCGCGTGCTGGCCCATCCAGGCGAGCGCGCGTCCGAACGCGCGTTCGGTCGCGCCCGGGTTGAACGAGTCGCGGTCGTCGCAGGTGAAGCCGTGGCCCGAATCGTCGTAGACGTAGAGCGGGCTGTCCTGGTTCGCGTCCTTGATCTTCTGCAGGTCGTCGAGTGGGATCGCCGCGTCCTTGTCGCCGAAGTGGAACTGCGTCGGGCACTTGGGCGACATTTCGCCGACCTTGGCCGCGATGCCGCCGCCGTAGAACGGCATGGCGGCGGAGACGCCGTCGACCTTGCAGGCCGCGAGGAACGTCGCATAGCCGCCGAAGCAGAAGCCGATGACGCTGACCTTGCCGCCGGCGGCCGCTTCATTGACCGCCGCCTGGACGTCGGCCTCGATCATGTCGTCGCTCAGCTTGCCGCGCGTCTCGCGGCCCTTGCCGAAATCGGTCTCGTTGTAGCCGAGCTCGATGCCCGGCTCGACGCGGTCGAACAGCGCCGGCGCGACAACGAGGTAGCCCTGTTGCGCGAAATAGTCCGCGGTGCGGCGGATCTGGCCGTTGATGCCGAAAATCTCCTGGATGACGACGAGGCCGCCCTTCGGCGTGCCCGACGGTTCGGCCTTGTAGGCGCCCAGGGTGTGTCCGTCGCTGGCGGTAAGCGAGATCATCTCTCCCATTGGTATTCCCCTTTCTTGGTCCCAGAATTCCGGGTTCGAGCGAACCCTGTTGTTCGCGGACGGCCGGTTTTCGCGCCGTCTCACTCGCAATCTAACGATTCATGTCAGACGTTGAAACGGAAAAGGATAACGTCGCCGTCCTTGACGACGTATTCGCGCCCTTCCTGGCGCATCTTGCCCGCTTCCTTGGCGCCGTGCTCGCCCTTGCAGGCGATGTAGTCGTCGTAGCTGATCGTTTCCGCGCAGATGAAGCCCTTGGCGAAGTCCGTGTGGATCACGCCCGCCGCGTCGACCGCCTTAAAGCCGCCGGGAATGGTCCAGGCGCGGGATTCCTTGGGGCCGGCGGTGAAATAGGTGATCAGGCCGAGCAGCTCGTAGCCGGCGCGGATGACGCGCTCCAGCCCCGTACGCTCGAGCCCGAGGCTTTCCAGAAATTCCTTCTTTTCCTCCGGGTCGTCGAGCTGGGCGACTTCCGACTCGATCGCGGCCGAGACGACGACGCAGGCGGCGTTCTGTTCGGCGGCGCGCGCCGCCACCTTTTCCGACAGCGCATTGCCGGTGGCGGCGGATTCCTCGTCGACGTTGCACACATACATCACCGGCTTTGCGGTCAGCAGCTGCATCTGGCGAAACAGCGGGCGCTCGTCCTTCGAGATGTCCACGGTGCGGGCGGCCTTGCCGTCCTCCAGCGCCGCCTTGGCGCGCTCGACCAGCTCGAGCATCGCCTTCGAATCCTTGTCGCCGCCGCGCGCTTTCTTGACGAGGCCGTCGGTGCGGCGCTCGAGGCTCTGCAGGTCGGCGAGCATAAGCTCGGTCTCGACGACGTCGGCGTCGGCCAACGGATCGACACGGCCGGAGACGTGCGTCACGCCTTCGCCCTCGAAACAGCGCAGCACGTGCGCGATCGCGGCGACTTCCCGGATATGCCCGAGGAACTGGTTACCCAGCCCTTCGCCGCGGCTCGCGCCCTCGACGAGGCCGGCGATGTCCATGAATTCGAGCTGTGCCGGCACGATGCTCACCGACTTGGCCAGCTCGGCAATCGTATATAGCCGGTCGTCCGGCACCGAGACGCGGCCTGTGTTCGGCTCGACCGTGCAGAACGGGTAGTTCGCGGCCTCGGCCGCGGCGGTCGCCGTCAGCGCGTTGAAGAGCGTCGACTTGCCGACGTTGGGCAGGCCGACGATCCCGCATTGGAATCCCATCAGTCGTTATCCTTCTTCGCGTCTTCCGCCTTTTCCGTCGCCGGCGGCGGCGCAAGGTAGGCGACGCGGGTCATGAAGCCCGGATCGTCGCCTTCGATCAGCAGCGGCAGCGCTTCGGCGATGGCATCGACCGTCCGCTCCACCCAGACCATCTCGTCGCGGCTGAAATCGGACAGCACGTACTTGTGCACCCGCGTCTTGTCGCCGGGATGACCGATCCCGATCCGGACGCGCCGGAAATCCTGCCCGATGTGAGAGCTGATGCTGCGGATGCCGTTATGGCCGGCATGTCCGCCGCCCATCTTCACCCGCACCTTGCCGGGGGCGAGGTCGAGCTCGTCGTAGAGTACCGTCACGGCGAGCGGCCGAAGCTTGTGAAACCGCACGGCGGACCCCAGCGCGCGGCCGGACTCGTTCATGAAGGTTTTGGGCTTCAGCAGCAGGATCTTCTCGCCCGCGATCGTGCCTTCGGCCACATAGGCCTGGTGGCGCGACTGGCGCAACGAAAGGTCGTAGCGGCGGATGATCTCATCCGCCGCCATGAACCCGATATTGTGACGTTGCCTGGCGTGCTTGGGTCCCGGATTGCCGAGGCCCGCGAGAATAAGCATGGACGATCCTCCGCCGCGACCGGCGGCAAGGAAGAGTTAGTTCTCTTCGCCGTCGCCGCCGTCTTCGTCGCCGTCGGACTCGCCGCCGTCACCTTCGCCCTCGGTCTCGCCTTCGTCGCCGCCGGACTCTTCGCCTTCCTCGCCTTCGGACACTTCGTCAACCACGACGGTCGGCGCGGCGATGGTCGCGATGGTGAAGTCGCGGTCCGAAATGGTGAACTCGACGCCGTCGGGCAGAGTGACGCTGCTCGCGTGCACCGAATCGCCGACCTCGAGGCCCGCAAGCTGCAGGATGAGTTCGGGCGGGATGTTGTCGGCGGTGCAGACCACTTCGACTTCGTGGCGCACGATGTTGAGCACGCCGCCGCCGCGGAGGCCGGGGGATTCTTCTTCGCCCTCGAACACCACCGGCACGGCAGCCGTAATCTTCCGGTTCGGGTCGAACCGGAGGAAGTCGACGTGCATCGGGACATCCGTAACGGGATGGAACTGCAC
>JAYPTI010000053.1:0-18306 GCA_038133505.1 Alphaproteobacteria bacterium | reverse complement strand
TTTCAGCAGCGCTTCGAAGCATCGGAAATCCTGTACCGGTCGCAGACCGAGTTGCAGGACCTGATCATTTTCGAAAACCCGTTCTTCGGGCGGATTCTGGTGCTGGACGGCGTCATCCAGACGACCCAGCGCGACGAGCCCTGCTACCACGAGATGCTCTCGCACGTGCCGATCTTCGGCCATGGGAACGTCAAGGAAGTCCTGATCATCGGCGGCGGCGACGGCGGCGCATTGCGCGACGTGCTGCGCCACAAGTCGGTGGAGCGGGCGACGATGGTCGAGATCGACGGCAGCGTCGTCGATATGTGCAAGGAGTACCTGCCGACGCTCAGCGCGGGGGCGTTCGACGATCCGCGGGCCGACGTGGTGATCGCCGACGGCGTGAAGTACGTCGCCGAGACCGACCGGCGCTTCGACGTGATCATCATCGATTCGACGGACCCGATGGGCCCGGCGGTACCGCTGTTCTCCGACGAGTTCTACGGCAACTGCCGCGACCTGCTGACCGACGACGGCGTGCTGGTCAGCCAGTCGGGCGTCGCGTTCGTCCAGAGCGGCGAGACAAAGGGAACGCTTGACCGCCTCAAGCGTCTCTTCCCGGACCCCGCGCTCTATGTGACGCAGGTGCCGACCTATGCCTTCGGCTACATGACGCTCGGCTGGGGCGCGAAGAGCGACAAGGCGCGGACGACCGATCCCGCCGTCATCCGGGAACGGTTCGAGGCGGCGGATATCGAGACGTTCTATTACACGCCCGGCATCCACCAGTCCTGCTTCAACCTGCCCGCCTACATGAAATTTTGAGCGGGAGACCCGGGTCTCTCTAGCGTGCCGGGGCTCCGAACACGACGGTCCAGTAATGACCGTATTTCGGCTGGCGTCCCTCCGGCGACGGCCGGGCATAACCGACGCCGAGCTCCGTGAAATCGGGCGCCAGCATATTGTCCCGGTGCGCCGGGCTGATCATCCAGCCGTTGACGACACCGCGTTCGGAAGAATGGCCCGCAGCGAGGTTCTCGCCGATCAGCCGCCACGGATAGCCTGCACGGACGGCGCGGTCCGCGACCTGCGAGCCGTCGGGCGCCTGGTGGTCGAAGAAATCGCGCTTCGCCATGTTTTCGGCATGCGCCTGGGCGGCCCGGTTCAACCGGTCGTCCAGGACGAGCGGACGCTGCCCCTTGAGGCTGCGCTGCTGGTTGACGAGCTTTAGAACCCGTTTCTGGATCCGGCCGATATCCGGCTGCTGGGCTAGCGCCGGCGCGACGATCCCCGCCGACAGGATGACGACGAGCGCGGCGGCGAGACTACGCCGCACTGCCCTCTTCCCGGGCGATCTCGACCGCCTGCGCCTCGAGCGCGCGCCGGTCGATCTTGTTGGTGCCGCTGAGCGGCAGCGCCTCCACGAAGATGACCCGGCGCGGATGCGCGTATACCGGGCCGTTCGTGAGGGCATACTGCTTGACCGCCTCTTCGTCGATATCGGCGCCCTCGCGCGCGACGATCCAGGCAAAAGGCACATGCGCCTTCAACTCGTTGGGCGCCGGCACGACGACCGCCTGCATGATGTCCTCGTGGCGTTCGAGCATCGATTCCACGTCGCCGGGATAGATGTTCTCGCCGGCGCAGACGAACATGTCGTCGGCACGGTCGACGAAATAGTACCAGCCGATCTCGTCGCGCCGCAGGATGTCGCCCGTATCCATCCAGCCGTCCTCGCTAAGAACCTTGGCGGTGGCTTCCCGCAGGTTGTGATAGCCCTTCATCACGCCGGGGCTCTTCACGTGAAGAACGCCGTGGTTCTCGTCGGGTCCGCCGACGAGCTTGATCTCGACGCCCTCGATCGGGAAGCCGACCGAGGTGCGCGGGCGCGGCAGCCCTTCGGGATGGTTCCAGGCGAACAGGATCGGCCCGCCTTCGGTGATGCCGTAATTGAGATTGAGCTTCGCGTCCGGAAACCGCGCCGCGAGATTGTCGAGCAGGTTGGACGAGGCCGGCGCGGAGCCCATGGAGCAATTCCGGACCGACGACAGGTCGGTCTCGTTTAGGAGTTTTTCCTCCTGCAGGATCAGCGCATACATCGTGGGCACGCCGGTCAGCATCGTCAGCCGGTAGCGTTCGATCGCGCGGACGTATTCCTTCGCGTCGAACCGGGAGAACAGCACGATCCGCCCGCCGGCGGACAGCGCCGACTTGACCGCCAGCAGCGCGTTCTTGTGGTAGAGCGGCGCAGAGATGACCGAGCAATCGTCCTCCCGGATATCGCGGCTCTCGACGATCTTGCCGATCATCCAGACCTGGCCGATATGATCGAGCAGAACGCCTTTGGGCCGCCCGGTAGAGCCCGACGTATAGGGCTGTTCCGCGATGTCGCCGCGGCCGGGGAAAAATGAAGGGAACGGCGTGTCCGAGGCGACTTTGAAGTCGTCGAACGGATCCGTGCCGCCGTCGAACGTCACTGTGCGGACGCCGTCCGGCACCCGCGCTGCCTGATCCCCGTCGCTGAAGACGATCTTCATGCCCGCGTCGCCGACGATGTACTGCACCGTGTCGTCGGGCAGCTTCACGTTGATCATGACGGGCACGCAGCCTGCGCGCATCGCGCCGAACAGGACCTCGAGGAACTCGACACGGTTGAGCGCCAGGATACCGACCCGGTCGCCCGGTTCGAGCCCGGCGATCAGCAGCCCGTTGGCGACTGCGTCGCACGCGCCGCTGAAGTCGCGGTAGCTGTATTCCCGCGGGCTCTTGGGATCGTAAAGGTCGACGACGGCGATGCGGTCCGACGCCGCATGCGCCGCGAAAACGTCGCCGAGGTTGCCGGATTCCGAGGGGTTCATGCCGCTTTCCGCTTACGGGGTGATGACGATCTTTCCGATCACCTCGCGGTCGCGGAGCTGGCGCACCCCTTCCGCCGTCTGGTCGAGCGGCAGCACCGTGTCGATCACGGGCTTGAGCCTCTCTTCGGCGATCAGCTTCATCAGCGTTTCCAGATCCTCGATCGCCCACGAGTTGGAGCCGAGAATCTTGAGCTCGAACGTCCAGATGTAGCGGAGGTCTTCCGTCGGATCGAACCCGGCAGTGGCGCCGCAGGTAAGGATCTTGCCGCCGCGTTTGGTCGCCTTGAGCGACGGCACCCAGGTGTCGCCGCCGGTGAAGTTGATCGCGACGTCGACGCCGCCCTCGTACTTGCGGCGGTGCGGCTTGCCGAACAGCCCGTAGATCTGCTTCTCGTAATCGTTGTAGTCGATCACATGATCGGCGCCCCAGGCCTTCAGCGCCTCGAGCTTCTCGGGGCTGGAACCCGCCGCGACGACCTCGCAGCCCATCATCTTGGCGAGCAGCACGCAGCACGAGCCGACGCCGCCCGATGCGCCGAGGATCAGAACCTTCTCGCCGCCCTGCATGCCGCCGTTGGTGATCATCATCCGGTGCGCGGTGCCGTAGGCGACAGGCAGCGCCGCCGCCTGCTCGTACGAGCATCCGTCCGGAATGCGAATGAGGCGCGTCGCGTCGACGGCGCACAGCTCGGCGGTCCCGCCGTCGAGCATCTCGCCCATCAGGCCCTTTTCGGGGGTGACCGGATCCAGCGGGTTGATCAGGACGCGGTCGCCGACCGACCAGCCGTCCACGCCCTTGCCGACCTCGGCGATCTCGCCCGAGATATCGAGGCCGATGATGATCGGCAGCGGCACCTTGATGCCGGGCATGCCCTTCGTGGTGAAGACGTCGTGATAGTTCAGCGACGTCGCCTTGACGCGAATGACGACCTGGCCCTCGCCGCATTCGGGATCGGGATAATCCTCGTGCAGGGTCAGGTTTTCAATATCGCCGTGTTCGTGCAGAACGACTGCGCGCACTGTTCCTCTCCTTTATGACGCTGGGCGCAGTTTCGCCGCGTGCCGGGAAATTCCGTACCGGCGGATTAACGCAATAAATCGGCGGACGTCAAGCGAGGGCGGGTTCGACCTCTTTGTAGACCCGGCCGACATTGGGCCCGATCTTCGCAATATTGCCGCCGTAGACGTGGATCGAAACCGAAGCCCGATCCGTGGGGTTGTGCATTCCGTGGATGTCGCCGGAGCCGAGCGGGAGCGCACCCGCTTCGCCCACGGTCCATGCGCGGACCGACACGGGCTCGGCCGACGGCCGGTCGCCGGCTGCCGCAACCGGGCGATACCGGGTCTCCGCGACGACGCCGTCGTAGACGCCGAACGCGCACCACGTATTGTGATCGTGTATCGGCGACGTGATGCCGGCAGGCCAGACCACGGCCAGAACCGTGAACCGGTCTTCCGGGCACAGGAAAACCTCGTGCCGGGCATAGCCTTTCGCGGGAGCCGACATCTGTTCCGGGCTCAGAAACGTCGGATCGGCAAGAAGCGCCGGCATCAGCTCCGCGACCTGCGCAGGCACTGCCTCTTCCGGGTTTTCGTCCACCAGGCGCCCGACGCGGGCGCAGAAATCCGTCATGTCCATATCGCTCACCGTTTGTCGACAATCGCCGCAAGGGGTGAGATGATAGTGACGGAATCGCCGCGATAATTGTTTGCGTATTTTCTAATTATTCCGATATAATAAGAATGTTGTTCTAATTTTTACAATTTCATTGGGATACGGTGCCAATGGATGACATCGATAAGAAAATTTTGAATATCCTCCAGGATGACGCCACCCTCGCCGTGGCCGAAGTCGCCAAGCAGGTCGGCTTGTCGACCACCCCGTGCTGGCGGCGGATTCAGAAGCTCGAGGAAGCGGGCGTTATCCGCGCCCGCGTCGCCCTGCTCGACGCGGATCAGTTGAACGCCGGGGTGACGGTTTTCGTCTCGATCAAGACCGACAAGCACGATGCGGGCTGGTACGAAAACTTCTCCCGTGCCGTAAACGCCTTCCCCGAGGTGGTCGAGTTCTACCGGATGTCAGGCGACATCGACTATCTGCTGCGCGTCGTCGTGCCCGATATCGCTGCCTACGACCGTTTCTACCAGCGCCTTATCGCCAAGGTGGAACTCTACGACGTCTCGTCGTCGTTCTCGATGGAGCAGATCAAGTACACCACGGCGCTCCCGCTGGACTACGCCTGACGGATCGAAGACGGCGGCAGCCGGTCCTCGACGAAGGGAAGCGGCTCGCTGCCCGCCAGCGTCGCCTCAACCTCTTCCTCCAGCCATTCCAGAAACCGGATCGTCTTTTCCTGCCGGCCGATCTCCGGCGGACAGACGAAATAGTAGGCGAGGCCGAACGGCACCACGAGGTCGAACGGCATCACGAAGCTGCCGGCGTCGAGGTCGGCCTGGGCCAGCATCCGCCTCCCCAGCAGCACGCCCGCCCCGTTCAACGCCGCCTGAAGCGCCAGTTCGGCATGATCGAAGACCGTGCCGTGGCTGGTATCGGCCCCCGTCACGCCTGCCGCCTCGAACCACGTGCCCCAGGTGGGCGCATCCGCGTCGAAACTCTGCACCGACATGTCGTGAAGCAGCGGATAGCGTGTCAGATCCGCAGGCGATTTGGGCGGGTAGTCGCCTTCGAAAAGCCGCGGGCTGCAGAGCGGCACGAGCCCGTCGTTGAACAGCTTGCGAACGAACATGTCGCCGTAGCGCCCGTAGCCGAACCGAATCGCGGCATCGAACCCGTCGCCGCGGAAATCGACAAGCTTCTTGTTGGCGGACAGCCGCAGGTCGATATCCGGGTGTCGCGAGTTGAAACGCTCCAGGCGCGGCACCAGCTACTTGGAGGCGATCGCGGGCGCAACGCCCACGGTGAGGACGAGATCGTCGCGCCGCGAATCCATCGCGCCGACGGCCTCCGATATCAGCTCGAAGCCTTCGGCGAGGCGCGGATGCAGCCGCTTCGCCGCCGCCGTCATCTTCAGCCCCCGCGGCACCCGGCGAAACAACGGCACGCCGAACCATTCCTCGAGCGCCCGGATATGCTGGCTGACCGCACCCGGCGTCACGTTGAGCTCGGCCTCGGCCCGGGACACGCTGAGGTGGCGCGCGGCGGCATCGAAGGCGCGGAGAGCGTTAAGCGGCGGCAGGATTGATGATTATAGTTTTCCTTAAAACGAATATCAGAATAACTCGCTTTTTTCGGCCCGAATACCATGAAATATGAGGATCGTGAGAAAACCCGGCTTTAGGGAGGATAGATACCCTATATGCACAGCTGGACCATGATACGCCCCGACTACGCGCCCTACGTCAAGCGCGCCCGCGCCCTCAGGGCACGCCGGATCCGGCAGTCCCTCCGCCATCTCTACCGTCTCGTTGCTCGGCCGGCGAGGCTGTTTGCGGCAAGAGTCTCAGCTTTGGGACAATGTCGCCGCGAGTTCGAAAACATGGGGGTCGTCCGCACCGATCTCGCGCAAAGCGCGCGCCAGCTCGACGACATACTCGACGTTTCCGCCCGACGGGCCGACCGACCCGCGCACCTGCGCCGCGATCTGTTCCATCGGCGCTTCGCCAAGCCAGTTCGGGTTGCCCGGATTGGCGATGTAGATCAGGCCTACCGCCTGCTCGCCGACATGGCGCGGAAATGAGATATCGACATCGTGGAGCGAATAGCCGCCCTTCTCGCGGTAATCGAGATGGGCGATCACCTCGTCGCGGCTCGCGGCTTCGATCAGATAGGCGCGCCCCCAGCAGACGGCATCCGGCGCTTCGACGAGGGTGACGACGCGCCCCGGCGCTTCCGGCACGCCGCGATGATCGGTCGAGCCCTGCCAGAAACGGCGTTGCCAGCCTGAAATCGTCGCGATGCGGGAGTCGGCGAACGGAAAGTCTGGACGCCAGACGAGCGAGCCGTAACCGAACACCCAGACGTCGCTCATCGCGTACTCACTCGCCGAACGGGGGAACGCCGCCGTCGTGGAAGATGAACGCCGCACCCATGCCCGCTTCCGGCGGCACGATCACGCGGCCGGCATCGGGCCTGTCGATGGGAACGCCGCGCCCGGCGAGATCGGCGGCCGTCCTGTCGATGTCGGCACTTCGGATGGAAACGGCCGGCATGAAGGGAAGATCGGGAATCCGGACGCCGGGCAACAGCTCCCGGCAGGCGTCGAAACCGCAGATCGCAACCAAGCCGCGGTCGAGCTTGATACGGTATACGCCGCCGGAGAAATCCGCCCGGCGGCCGACGAAACGCGCGTATCGCGCCGACGCCTCGGACGGGTCGGCAACGCACAGAAGAATGCCGGACAGCATGTCGAGCCCGTTCTCGTCGGCGGTCACCGACGGCTGCCAGACGATATCGGGCGTGTCCTGCGTCAGGATCTGAATGCGCCCCTCGTCCATCGCGCCGTCGGGAAACCGGATCACGGAAAAGGCCGCCGTTCCCTCGCCGCCGTCGTCGAGCGGCATCGGCCGGCGCAAGGCGATCGGCGGGTCCGGCTGGAAACCGGCTCCCTGGAGCCTTTCCACCGTCGCATCCGCATCGCCGACGGTGAACGCCACCAGATGCAGGCCCGTGTAGCGCGACAGCCCGGTGCGCAGCTGGCGCGCGATCGCCGTGTCGACATCGGGTACAGACACCAGAACCTCGAGATAGCCGCGCCGGATCATCGCGCACCGGTTGGCCGTCCCTGACGGCACGCGGCTGCCGTCGGCCTGCTCGTTCGTGTGGACGGTGAACGGCGTCATGGGAAGGCCGAGCTTTTCGAAGGCCGCATGCGCCGCATCCATGTCGGGCACGAACCAGCCCACATGATCGAGGAAAATCTGCTCGCCGGACGGCGTTTGCGGTTCGGATGCGGTCATTTCTGCATTTTTCTTCCGGTGGGGCGACGAATCGCGCGTGTCGATAAGGGATAGACCCGATTCAGATACATGTTTAGCGTTTTAGATGCTTCAATGACAGGTACGGACCCAGTCCCTCAACAAGAGCGTCCGGCCAAGGGGATCGCCGTGGGAGGCGGCGGCATTTCATTTTTCGGAGGTAAGAATGGCCGACCTGGAACAACTGAAAAATCCGGACTATCGCCCGCCGCTGGGCGAAGCCACGGCGCTCGGCATACAGCACGTGCTGGCAATGTTCGCCGGCAACATCACGGTGCCGCTGATCATTGCGCTTGCCGCGGGGCCTCAATACATAACCGTGCTCGTCCAGATAGCGCTTCTCGCGGCGGGCGTCGCGACGCTTATCCAGACGATCGGAATCGGGCCCATCGGCGCGCGCCTGCCGATCGTCCAGGGAACGAGCTTCGCCTATATCGGCATCCTGACGTCGGCGATCAAAGGCGGCGCGACGCTGGCCGCCGTCTTCGGCGCGTCGCTGGTCGGCGGGCTGTTCCAGGTCGTTCTCGGGTATTTCATTCCGCAAATCCGGAAGTACATCCCGACGCTGGTCTCCGGCGTCGTGGTGATGACCATCGGGTTCACGCTGCTGCCCGTCGGCGTCAAGTATTCGGCGGGCTGCGGCGCCTATCCGGCGCCGTTCTGCCAGGCGCGCGGCTTCGGCGACCATTCGAACTGGCTGCTGGCGCTGTTCGTCATCCTGATCACGCTGCTGATCCGGCGTTACGGAAAGGGCATCTGGTCGACCGCGTCGATCTTCGTCGGCCTCGTCATCGGCTATCTCGTCGCGCTCGCCTTCGGCATGGTCGACGGCAAGAAGATCGAGGCGATCGGGTCCGCCGACTGGGTCGGTCTGCCCGCCGTGCATTTCGGTCTCGAATTCTCGACGCCGGCGGCGATCAGCCTGATCGGCCTGATGTGCATCATGGCCTTCATCACCACCATCGAGACCGTGGGCGACATCTCCGGCATCACGATGGGAGGTGCGGGCCGCGAACCGACCGACAAGGAGCTCCGGGGCGGCATCATGGCGGACGGGCTAGGCTCCGCCGTCGTCGCGCTGTTCGGTGGTCTTCCCAACACGTCCTACAGCCAGAACGTGGGTCTCGTCTCCTACACCAAGGTGATGAGCCGCCACGTGGTGACCATCGGCGCGATCTTCCTGATCCTGTGCGGGCTTATCCCGAAACTGGCCGCGATCATCAGCGCGATGCCGGAACCGGTGCTGGGCGGCGCCGCCGTCGTGATGTTCGGCATGATAGTCGCCGCGGGCCTCAAGCTCGTCGCCCAGTCGGGCCTGAACACGCGCAACATGCTGATCGTCGCGATCTCGCTCGGCCTCGGCATGGGACTGTGGCAGGTCGACCAGCTGTCCCGGCTGGCCAAGTTCGGCCCGCTGCCGATGGATAGCCTTCCGGACTGGACGGCGCCCCTGCTGGTCTCCGGCATCGTGGTATCGGGCCTTGCCGCGGCGGTCATGAACGCGCTGATGCCGCACGAGGAAATGGACTGAACCGCAAGCGCCATATACGAAAAAAAGCCCCGGCCGCAGCGCTGGGGCTTTTCTTTCGGGCTCTTGGGATCGTCAGTCCAGGTCGACGCGGACGATCACCGCCGCCGTCGCGATGGCCGCGACGTCGTCGCCCTCGTCCGTCGGAACGTCGAGACCGCCCGGAACCGCTTTGACGGTGATCTGACCGTAGGGAAGCACTTGCGCGACACGGTCCGTGTCCACCTCCTCGGGCTTGGCGACGCCGACCGTCACCTCGACGTGCATCTGCTCTCGCGAGATGCCGAGCGTGTGGATCATCGTCAGCGAGCTGTGATGGATCGCGTCCTCGACGGCGCGGACCGCCGCCTTCGTGTAATCGCCGCCATGAAGGTCGTTCCCCATGCCGATTTCGAGCACCATGCGCTTCGGGGCCATGTCTTTCTCCGGATGTTGCGCAGCGACGTTAGGCGACGGCCGGACGCGGCGCAATCGCTCAGGGCCGGCACGGCGGGTTGAGGGCCGCGCTGAGCCCGAGCGACCGTCGTTCCGGCTCCGACAGGCCGATGCCGTCGCGGCTGATCCGCGCGACCACGCCGCCCAGCACGTCGAGCCGCGCCTCCGGAAAGCCTGTGCCGACCATGACGTAGCGCAGGCCGCGCGCCGTCCAGCCGAAGGCGCCGTCGCGAAATGCGGCGTTGTCCGCTTCCCCCGCCTTCGAGATCCAGAGCGTCAGACGGCAGCCCTGGCGTTCGATATATCCCGCGTGCAGCGCTTCCGAGCGGCCGTCCCGCCGCGGCAGGAGCGCCACCCGGTCGAGCGTCAGGAACGCGCCCTCGAGGTCGGGAATGTAGGGCGCAGCGCCGAACCGGCGGACTTCGGCCAGGTAGTGGCTTTCCTCGATCCGCCGCTCTCCCTCGATCCGTCCGTTGGCAGACCACTCCGCATGGACAGCGCGCGCTTCGCGGATCCAGCCCTGTTCGAACACGATCGGATAGAAATACCTGACCGCCAGGGCGAGCCCGACCGCGATCACGCTGATCCCGGGCGCGAACAGTTTTACGGCGAGCTGTTCCCTGTCCATGACGCGTCGGATTTTTTCACAACCGGGCGCCGCCTGTCATGCGCGGTAGGATACACTCCCCGAAACGGAACCAGACGGAACGGGAGGTACCATGGGCGACACGATCGGGCTGGAGTCGGGCGACGGGCACCGCTTCGACGCGTATCTGGCGACGCCCGCCGGCAAAGTGCGCGGCGGCATCGTCGTCGGGATGGAGATGTACGGCGTCAACGGCTACCTGCGGAGCGTCTGCGACGATTTCGCGGATGCCGGCTATCTCGCCATCGCGCCGCAGCTGTTCGACCGGTTCGAGCCGTCCCTGACCCTGCCCTACGACGAGACCGGCAACGTCAAGGGAAAGGACCTTTCCGCCCGGATCGATCACGCGCACACGATGGCGGATGTCGCCGCCGCCGCCGCGCATCTCAAATCGCTCGCACCGGGCATCCGCGTCGCGATCATGGGGTTCTGCTTCGGCGGCACCGTCACCTGGCTCGCCGCCTGCCGCGGCGCGTTCGACGCGGCGATCGCCTATTACGGATCCGATATGTGCGACTATCCGGACGAGATTCCGACCTGTCCGGTCATCTGCCACGTCGGCGATCTGGATACCGCCGTGCCGCCGTCGGACGTCGACGCGTTCCGCGTCAGACGACCGGAGCCCCATTGGTACGTCTACGAAGGAGCGCCGCACGGCTTCGACAACGCGACGCGCCCGCCGCGATACCACGCCGACGCCGCCGCGCTCGCTCGCCGACGGACGCTCGCCTTTCTGGCCGAGAAAATCGGCTGATCGGCCGGCCGATCCCGGCCCGCTGGCGTCGCAGCGGGCGATCCGTGTAAGCTTCCGGCCAACGAAGAGACGTCGGGGGGAGCCGTCATGACCGTCGAGCCGATTCTACCGGTCGAATTGGGGCCGGGCCGCATCCGGTACGCACAAGGCATGAAGGCCGGCCGCTGGGTCTTCGCGACCGGCATCATGGCCCAGGAATACGGCCACGGGCTATCGGCCAACGTGCTGGCGGAAAGCGCACCGCACGCGGGCCTGCCCAAGCGGGAAAAGGAAGCCGCGCTGATCTTCGAGCATCTCCAGCGCGTGCTGGAAGCAGGCGGCACCGCGATCGAGAATGTCGTCCGCACCGACCAGTACTACACCACGGTCGAGGCCGTGCCGCCCTATCAGGCGCAGCGCCACCAGGTGCTGAAGAGCATTATCCCGCCGTCGACCTCCATCGTGCAGACGCATCTTGGCTTGCCCGACGCCGACATCAACCTGCATGCCATCGCCGCCGTGCCGGGCGACGGCTTCGCGCCCGAGCACCTGCGTCACGATCACATCAAGTCGATGAAGACGTCGGGCTATTCGCCGGCGTTGACCGTGGGCGACTACGTGTTCATCCCAGGCTGCACCGCGATGGCAATGGCGGGCGAGCCCCAGCGCAACGGCGTCGCGGCGGCGGCGCGCATACCGGAGGGCATGCAGTGGGGCGGCCAGCCGATCAAGCTGGAAACCGATTTCATCGTCACCGAACGCCTCGTCCCCTCGCTCGCGCTTGCCGGCGCGACGCTGAACGACGTCGCAAAGGCCCAAGTCTACCTCACCGACCCGCGCGACTATTCGGCCTTCAACGAGGCATGGCGCAAGCATTTCGACGACGGCGGCCCGGCGCTTACCGTCGTTTCCTGCGCGCCGCACGCGCTCGCGCCCTACGACGGGCATATCGAGATCAACATCCTGGCGCTCAAGACCGGCGCCGAGACCGAGCGCCGCACGATCGACGCCGGCGTCGTGCCGGGCCTGCGCGACCAGACGCAGGCGGTCCGGGTGGGCGACCTACTGTTCATCTCCGGCCTGATGGCGACGGACCCGTACGGCGCGCTGTGCGACGGCTGCGGCGCCGATCCCCGGCAGCCGCATTACGGCTCGGCCGCCGAGTTGCAGGCAGAACGCATCATCGACCACGTCGAAGCGCTGTGCGAGGCGGCGGGCACGTCGCTATCGAACGCCGTCCGCATCCAGCAGTTCCACACCGATATTTCTGAGCTCTACGACGTCTACAAGGTCTGGGAACGCCGGCTCGACGGCGCACCGGTCCCGTTCGGCGCGGTCGAGGTACCGGCGCCGCTGGCGGTGCCGGGGGCGTCGCTTCTGATGGACGTCTGGGTCTACGCGCCCTGACAGGACGGATTGCACATGACTGAAGACAACGAAACAGCCTACCGCGCCGAGTGGGTGCACATCGCCTATCCGGAGGCCGCCGGCTTCGGGGAGGTGTACGGCTTCGCCGGCAGCCAGGGCCTGGTCAACATCGAGGGCATCCGCTACGTCCCGGACCGGCCGTCGAAGACGCTGCTGATCTACATGCACCCGGCATCCACTCTGCAGCTCCTGCCGATGCCGCGGGCGATGGCGGCGCGCGGGATCCACGTACTGTGCGCCGCCAGCCGCTACGCACGCAACGACACGCCGTTGATTATGGAAAAGGTAATCCTCGACCTCTGCGCCTACGTCCGCCACGCGAAGGAGGTGTGGGGCTACGAGAAGGTCGTCATCGTCGGCTGGTCCGGCGGCGGCTCGATGACGCTGTTCTACCAGTCGCAGGCCGAAACCCCGACGGTTACCGAGACGCCCGCGGGCGATCCCGTCGACATTCCGGGCGCGGGGCTCATCCCGGCGGACGCCATGATCTTCCAGGCCGCGCACATCTCGCGCGCGATCCTGCTGTCGCAGTGGATCGACCCGTCGGTTCTCGACGAGGACGATCCCGAAAAGCGCGATCCGGAGCTCGACCTGTACGACCCGGCGAACCCGAACCAGCCGCCCTATTCGGCCGATTTCCTCGAGCATTTCCGAGCCGCCCAGCTCGCCCGCGTCGACCGGCGCACGGCCTGGGTGAAGGAAAAGCTGGAAGATCTCAAGCGCCGCGGCGGCAAGGAGATGGAACGCGGCTTCATCACCCACCGCACGATGGCGGAGCCGCGCTGGCTCGACCCCGCGATCGATCCCAACGACCGGGTGCCGGGCACCTGCTTCCTCGGCCATCCGGAGACGGTCAACAGCGGGCCGACAGGCGTCGCGCGCTATTCGACGCTGCGCGCCTGGCTGTCGCAATGGTCGCTCGCCGATTCCAACGCCGACGGCGAGAAATGCGCGGCGGGCGTCACCGTCCCGATCCTGTCGATCGAGAACACCGGCGACGACGCCGTACCCGCGCCGCACGTCCAGCGCATCCACGCGGCCGCGGGCAGCGCCGACAAGGCCTACGCTCGCATCGAAGGCGCCAACCACTACTATTCCGGCCAGCCGGAGAAGCTGGCAGAAGCGGTAGAGACGTGCATCGTGTGGCTTGCAGCGCGGGGGCTTTTCGACGGCTGAGCCGCCCCCCCCCCCGCCCACCCCCCGAAGGGGGAGGGGGGGGAAAACCGAAAACCCGGCCTAGTATCCCCTCTCCCCACCGGGGAGAGGGTTAGGGAGAGGGGGAGTGGACCGTGCGACAATGCCGCGCTTCCCCGCCCCCTCGTCTGCCACTAAAATCCCTGCAATCCGAACGGGAGCCGACCGATGACCGATTACTGGCTGAGCAAGATGTTCTTCGACCTTCAGGCGCCGCCGATGCTGGCGCGCTGGAAGGAGGACCGCGAGGCGGTGCTGGCGGAGTACCCGCTGGCGCCCGAAGCCCGCCAGGCCGTGATCGACGGCGATCTCGGCGCGCTGTCGCTGCGGGTGAACGCCTACCTGCTGCGGTTCTACTGCACGGTCACCGGCATGAGCGACGCGGAACTTCTAAAACAGCTCCACGCACTCAAGGGCGACGCCCGGCCCGAACCCGCGAAAGAGGAGGCCTGATCATGGGACAGCTCGTCGGCGCCTTCGCCGCCTCGCACGGCCCGCTGATCGCCCGCGAATGGGACGTTCTGCCGGCCGACATCAAATCCGGATTCGAGACCGCGTTCGGCGAGGCCGGCCGCCGGCTGGAAGCGGCGAAGCCGGACGTGCTCGTCATGGTCTCGCCCGATCACTGGGTGAATTTCTTCATCAACAACCTGCCGAGCTTCTGCATCGGCATCGGCGAGGAGCATGACGGCCCGCCGGAGCCGTTCATGAAGAAGGTCTATCCGCACGAGACGCTGGTCGGCCATCCCGAATTCGGCCGCCACATGCTGGAGACGGCGCTCGAAAGCGGCTTCGACCCGTCGCTGTCGCACCGCCTCGCGCTCGATCACGGCTTCTGCGTGCCGCTGTGGCGCATGGGCGTCGACCCGAGCCTTCCGATCGTGCCGGTCATCGTCAACGACCTCGAAGCCCCCTTCCCGCCGCTCAAGCGCTGCGTCGAGTGGGGCCGCATGATGCGGAAGGCCATCGAGTCTTTCCCCGGCGATCTGCGGGTGGCCCTGCTGGCAACCGGCGGGCTCAGCCATTCGATCGGCGAGCCGACGATGGGCGAGATCGACGAGCCGTTCGACCGCGCCTGCATCGACCTGTTCCGGAACGCGTCCGACGACGACCTCGCCGCCGAGCTCGAACGCCGCCTGCCCAACACCGGCAACGGCGGCGCCGAGGTGCGCAACTGGGTCATCGTGCACGCGGCGGCCGGCAGCCAGGGCTTCGACCTGATCGACTACGCGCCGGTGGAAGAGGTCTATATCGGCTGCGGCGTGGCGGAGTGGAAGGTGGCGGCGTAGCGCCTACCCTCATTCTATCCCCGGCGACAGGAAAGCTGCGAGTTCGTCATGGTATTACGAATACCTAGTCCCCTCCCCCTTGAGGGGGAGGGCCAGGGAGGGGGTGCCCCCTAAGCTGCCCCAATCCTGACTTACCTATTCCCCCTCTCCCTAACCCTCTCCCCGCAGTAGAGAGGGGATCAGACTGAAGCATCACAACAAAAAACCCGGCGCAAGACGCCGGGTTTTTCATGTCAGGTCCGGAAGCGGAGGCTTACGCCCACACGTCCTCCCAGCTTCCCTGGGTCGCGGCCTTGGAATATTCCGTGGCGCGGTTCTCGAAGAAGTTGGTGTGCTCCGCGCCGTTGAGCATCTCGTCCATCCACGGTAGCGGGTTCTTCTCGATGCGGAAGATCGGCTGCAGGCCGAGTTGGCTGAGGCGGCGGTCGGCGATGTAGCGGATGTACTGCTTCACTTCGGAGCCGTTGAGGCCCTCGACGCCGCCCATTTCGAAGGCGAGGTCGATGAAGGCGTCCTCGTGCTCCACCATTTCCGAGCAGATGAGGTAGAGCGCGCGCTGGAAGTCGTCGGTCCAGACCTCGGGGTTCTCGTTGGTGAAGGTGCGGAACAGCTTGATGATCGATTCCGTGTGCAGGCTCTCGTCGCGCACCGACCACGAGACGATCTGGCCCATGCCCTTCATCTTGTTGAAGCGCGGGAAGTTCATCAGGATCGCGAAGCTGGCGAACAGCTGCAGGCCTTCGGTGAAGGCGCCGAAGACGGCGAGCGTCTTGGCGATGTTCTCGTTGGTCTCGACGTTGAACTGCTGGAGATAGTCGAACTTGTCCTTCATCTCCTTGTAGCGGAGGAAGGCCTGGTACTCGGTCTCCGGCATGCCGATCGTATCCAGCAGGTGCGAATAGGCCGCGATGTGGACGGTCTCGATGTTCGAGAACGCCGACAACATCATCTGCACCTCGGTCGGCTGGAAGACGCGCGAGTAGCGCTTCATGTAGCAGTTGTTCACCTCGATGTCGGACTGGGTGAAGAACCGGAAGATCTGCGTGAGAAGATTGCGTTCCTCGGCCGACAGCTTGTTGTGCCAGTCCTTAACGTCGTCGGCGAGCGGCACCTCTTCCGGCAGCCAGTGGACGCGCTGCTGCATCAGCCACGCGTCATAGGCCCACGGATAGCGGAACGGCTTGTATATCGGATCGGCTTCGAGCAGCGACATTTCTTGAATTTACTCCCCCAGGGCTCCCCGCCGCGGTACCGGCGGGGGCCTACGCGCCCAGAGTTACCCGCAGTGTCCTACTGGCAGCTCAGGCATTCCTCGTAATCGTTTTCGTTCTCGGACGACGCCGCGAGCGGCAGCGGCTCTCCGACGTTGGCCGGCGCCTCGGTGCCGTAGGCCGTCGCGCCCGTCACCGACTTCGATGCATGGCTCTCGGCCCGCGCCACCGACTTGGAGCGGCAGTAGTAGAGCGACTTCACGCCCTTCTGCCACGCCCGCCAGTGCACGTCGTGCAGCGTCTTCTTGTGCACGTCGGCCGGCAGGAACACGTTCAGCGACTGCGACTGGCAGATATATTCCGCCCGGTCGCCGGCATGGTCGATCAACCAGCGCTGGTCGAGCTCGAACGCGGTCTTGAACACGTCCTTCTCGTCCTGCGACAGGAAATCGAGATGCTGGACCGAGCCCTCGTTGACGGTGATCGACGACCAGGTGTCGTCGTCGTCCATGCCCTTCTCGGCGAGAAGCTGCTTGAGGTACTTGTTGCGGACGCTGAACGAGCCCGAAAGCGTCTTGTGCGTGTAGGCGTTCGCCGCGTTGGGCTCGATGCCCGGCGACGAGCCGCCGCAGATGATCGAGATCGATGCCGTCGGCGCGATCGCCATCTTGTTCGAGAAGCGCTCCATGAAGCCGTATTCGGCGGCGTCCGGGCACGGGCCGCGCTCTTCGGCGAGCGTGACCGACGCGGCGTCGGCGCCTTCGCGGATATGCTTGAACATCCGCTTGTTCCAGACCTTGGCCATGACCGATTCCATCGGCACGCCCTGGCTCTGGAGGAACGAGTGGAAGCCCATCACGCCGAGACCGACGGAGCGTTCGCGCATCGCCGCGTAGCGGGCGCGGCCCATGGAATCCGGCGCCTTCTCGATGAAGTCCTGGAGGACGTTGTCGAGGAAGCGCATCACGTCCTCGAGGAACGTCGGATGGTCGTGCCAGTCGAGATATTTCTCGAGGTTGAGCGAGGACAGGCAGCAGACCGCGGTGCGCTGCTCGCCGTCCTTGTCGACGCCGGTCGGCAGCGTGATCTCGCTGCACAGGTTCGACATCTTGACCTCGAGGCCCGACAGCTTGTGATGCTCCGGGATCGCCTTGTTGACGTGGTCGATATACAGGAAATAGGGCTCGCCGGTCTCGATCCGGGTCGACAGCATGCGGATCCACAGGCTGCGGGCGGACACCTTGCGGATGATCGCCTGGTCCTTCGGGCTCTTGAGCGCCCATTCCTCGTCGTTCTCGACGGCGCGCATGAACTCGTCGGGGATGATGATCCCGTGATGCAGGTTCAGCGCCTTGCGGTTCGGATCGCCGCCGGTCGGCCGGCGCAGTTCGATGAATTCCTCGATTTCCGGGTGGTCGACGCGGATGTAGATAGCCGCCGAACCGCGCCGCAGCGAACCCTGCGAGATCGCGAGCGTCAGCGAGTCCATGACCCGGATGAAGGGAATGATGCCGGAGGTCTTGCCGTTCGCGCCGACCTTTTCGCCGATCGAGCGCAGATTGCCCCAGTAGGAGCCGATGCCGCCGCCGAGAGAGGCCAGCCAGACGTTCTCGTTCCATAGCTCGACGATGCCGTTCAGGCTGTCGTTCGCCTCGTTCAGGAAGCAGGAGATCGGCAGGCCGCGCTCCGTGCCGCCGTTCGACAGCACCGGCGTGGACGGCATGAACCAGAGATTGGAAATGTAGTCGTACAGGCGCTGGGCATGCGAGGAATCGTCCGCGAAATGGCACGCGACGCGCGCGAACAGATCCTGATACTCCTCGTCCGGCATCAGATACCGGTCGGACAGAACGGCCTTGCCGAAATCGGTCAGATTCGCGTCGCGGCTGCGATCTATCCTGACCTTGATACCCCGTTTGGACTGGAAGAGATCATGTTCCGTCTGTACAAGATCTAGCACACCCAACCTCCATTTCTACACTTCAGGGGGCAGTTCTGTCTTCCGGCGCAGACCCGCCCCTGGGTCCTATCTGCGTCGGTTGGCAGGCTCTTCGGCTTGATGGTGAATCG
>JAYPTI010000052.1:16392-18740 GCA_038133505.1 Alphaproteobacteria bacterium | reverse complement strand
GACCGTGTCGTCGCGGCGCGAGCTGTTCGTCGAGATCGGCGAGCGCGAGAAGCTGACCATCAAGGACCTCTACCGCCGCGTCGCCGGCTCGCGCGGCCACATGGAGGTGATCGGCTCTCCGTCCGAGGTGGCCGACATGATGGAACAGTGGGTGGCCGAGGAGGGCTGCGACGGCTTCAACATCATGCCGCCCGTTTTCCCGGTCGATCTCAACGACTTCGTCGATCTCGTCGTGCCCGAGCTGCAGCGCCGCGGGATCTACCGCACCGCGTACGAAGGCACGACGCTGCGCGACAATCTCGGCCTCACCCGCCTGCCGCCGCCGGCCGCGTCCTCCCGGGTCGCGAGCGCGGCGGAATAGGGCGCCGGCATGACGGATAACGCCCCGACAACGACCGACGTCCTGATCGTCGGCGGCGGGCCGGTCGGGCTCGCGCTGGCCTGCGAGCTCGGCTTCCACGGCATCGACTGCCTGCTCGTCGAGCGCGGCGACGGCAGCGTCAAGACGCCCAAGATGAACGAGGTGAATACGCGGTCGATGGAGTTCTGCCGCCGCTGGGGCATCGTCGACGAAGTGCTGGAGACGCCGTTTCCCGAGGACTGGCCCAAGGACGTCGTGTTCGTCACCACGATGGGCGGCTACGAGCTCGGCCGCGTCGCGCGTCCGCCGGGCCGCGTGCGCGCGTCCGAGTTCAGCCCCGAGAGCCTGCAGATCTGCTCGCAGCACTGGTTCGATCCCATCCTCCGGCAATTTGCGGAGTCCTTGCCGTCGGTGACGCTGCGCTACGGCTGCAAGCTCGACGCGTTCGAGGAGACGGCGGACGGCGTGACCGCGACGCTGGAGGGCGGGGACCGCATCGCCGCGAGATATCTCGTCGGCTGCGACGGGGCGGGCAGCATCGTCCGGCGCGCGCTCGATATCCCGCTCGAGGGCGAGGGGACGCTGGGAACCGCGATCAACATGTTCTTCCGCACGCCCGACCTGCTCGGCGACTGCGGCAAGGATCCGGGCACGTTCTTCATCCCCGTCGACGAGGACGGCGCGTGGTGCAACATCCGCGTGATCGAGCCGCAGACCGGCCTGTGGCGCATGATGATCAACGAAGCCGACGACGATACGACCGCGGAGACGGTCGATCGCGCCGCGTATCTCCGCCGCGGCGTCGGCCGCGACCTCGACGTCGACTGGGTCGACGTCAACATCTGGCGGCGCCAGAGCGTGCTGGCCGCGTCCTACGGCCAGGGCAGGGTGTTCCTCGCGGGCGACGCGGTCCACCAGGTCTCGCCGACCGGCGCGATGGGCATGAACACCGGCCTCGGCGACGCCGTCGATCTCGGCTGGAAGCTCGCCGCCGTCCTTCAGGGCTGGGGCGGCGACGCGCTGCTCGACAGCTACGATGCGGAACGGCGCCCGGTCGGCGGCCGCGCCGTCCAATTCGCGACGAGCTTTCATTTCCTGCAGTTCGGCTGGGGCGACGGGCTCGGACGCCTAGAAGAGGACGGGGAGTCCGCCGCCACGCTCCGCAAGGAGGTCGGCGCCATGCTGATCGACCATGTCGGGCGCGAATTCCGAACCATCGGGCTTCAATTGGGATATCGCTACGAGAACTCGCCGATCTGCGTGCCCGACGGCACCGACCCCGTCGGCGATCCGCCCGACACCGTCATCCCATCCGCCCGCCCCGGCGCCCGCGCGCCGCATGCGTGGCTGGACGAGGGGCGGTCGACGCTCGACCTGTTCGGCACGGGCTTCACGCTGCTGAACTTCGGCGGGGCCGATACGTCGGGGATGGAGAGGGCCGCCGCCGAGCGCGGCGTGCCGCTGGAAGTCGCCGTCATAGACAGCAAGGAAGCGCGCGCACTGTACGAACGCCCGCTCGTCCTCGTACGCCCCGACGGCCACGTCGCCTGGCGCGGCGACGATGCGGGCGATGCGGGGGCCGTTCTCGATCGGGTGCGCGGTATCTGACCAAATTCCTCCTACCGGAGAATTCCGCTGCTCCACGTCTCATAACTGTAAAATATTTTTACAATATGTTTTCCCTTGGCGACTTGGTGGGGCTGTAAATAACAGATAAATAAAGATAATTTATCGTCGAGAGGTATGGCACGCTTCTTGCTCTATGGCGTTTGGAAATTATTCGCCACATCAAGAACGGGAGCTCAAGCGCAATGAAAGTCCGGTCAATCATCATTGCGGCCGCGATGTGCGTTTTCGGCAACGCAGCGTCAGCCGGAACGATCACTTTCTCCGATACCGAGTTCGACAACGCAAACTGGACGAAGAATGTTCCGTTCGCGATCAACGGTGCGACGTCGAGCGACCTGTCCGGCGGACAGGTTTCGAC
>JAYPTI010000052.1:0-16382 GCA_038133505.1 Alphaproteobacteria bacterium | reverse complement strand
ACCGGAGGCAATCCCGGCCCCTATTTGGCGAGCACCACGACGCTCGGCGGAAGCGCCGAAGCGTTGGAGGGGTTCTGGGCATTGTCGGGGGCGACGTACGATCCTTCCGCCCAGGGCGCCGTGACGAGCGTTTCGTTCTCGCTCGACCACCGGCAATTCGCCGGTTTCAACGCCGGTCACCAGTTCGGCCTCGGTATTCGCCAGGGCGGTCGGGTATTCGCCATACATTCCTTCGCGAATGTTCTGGGGTCCTTCGGTTCTTGGCAAACCCTGGCCCTTTCTGCGCTAGACGAAACGGACTTCGTGGTCAGCTACGCAGGCAACACGTTCTCGACGACCATCGATGCCGATTTTACGTCCGGCGGTACGATGGAATTCGGAATCGTCGTGGGCCTCGGGAACGGCGGTGCGACGAATACCGTCTTTACCAGCGGTTTCGACAATTTCTCGGTAACCCTCGAGACCGTCGACCAGGTGCCCGAACCCGGAAGCGCGCTGGTATTCGGGGTCGGCTTGATTGCCGGTGGAATTGCCTGGCGACGAAGGACCAGGCGCGCCTGATCCTGCACCGGAGTTACTCGAAGATAAGACGTTCCGCAGCGCCGCCATCTAAGGATATGCGCTCCCGTTCGGTTCGGTTGTCGAGGCTGACTTGTTCGCCACAGGTTGAACCGGGTTTCTGATTCCGCCAAGCTTTGCCGCTATTTTTTCGCTTAGCTCGTTCCCTTCGGGAGAATTCATGGTCCACCTCCATCAGATGCCCGAGCATCTGCGCAACGCGCTGGTAAATCAGGAGCTGCCGACCTACGAGACCACGCCGTGGGTCGATCCGAAGCCGCTTGCCGATTGCCGGGTCGCGCTCATCAGCACGGCAGGGCTGCACCGGCGCGAGGATCCGCCGTTCGCGGCGGGGGCGGGCGACTATCGCGTGATCCCCGACGACGTCGACACCGACGAGCTCATGATGAGCCATATCTCGACCAATTTCGACCGCACCGGCTTCATCCAGGACGTCAACACCTCGTTCCCGATCGACCGGCTGCACGAGCTGGTCGCGGACGGCGCGATCGGGTCCGCCGCGGCGCGCCACTATTCGTTCATGGGCGCGACGCCGCCCGCGGCGATGGAACCCGTCGCCCGCGACCTAGCGGGTCTGCTGAAGCAGGACAGGGTCGACTCGGTGCTGCTGGTGCCCGTCTGACCGCAATGCACGCGCGCCGTGGGCGGGTTGGCACACATTCTCGAAAGCGAAGGTATTCCGACGACCCATATCAGCCTGATCCGGACCCATACGGAGAAGATCAGGCCGCCGCGCGCGCTCGCGGTGCCGTTCGAACTCGGCCGGCCGCTGGGCGCGCCGAACGAGCCCGACTTCCAGCGCCGGGTGCTGCTTGAAACCCTGAAACTGCTTGAACGGCCGTCCGGTCCCGTGCTCGAAGATTTCCCGGATGCGCCGCCTGCTTCGGACGCGGATGACGACGGCGAGGGCTGGGCGTGCCCGGTTAACTTCGCGCCGCCGGCGGACGATCTCGACGATGCCGAGCTGGTCTATCGCGCGCTGCTGCAGGAAGTGACGCTGCTGCGGCCGTGGTACGAGGAGGCGAAGAAAGCGAACAAGCGCTCGATGGTCGGCATTTCCGGCAAGACGCCGGAGGAGATCGCGCGCTTCCTCGCCGACATGCTGGTCGACCCCGACGGAACCGCGCCGCCCTTTCCGGACGCGACCATCGGCACCGGGTTCAAGCGGATGGCCGACGACATGCGGTATTTCTATACGGAGTCCGCCGTTGCGCGGCCGGACGGGCGCACCAACGACGTCGACGTCGCGACCTGGCTATGGGGCGAGACGACGCTGGGGAAGGTGCTGGTCGCCATCCGGGATGCGTCGATGGAGAGCGAGGAGCCGTCACTGAAGGCGCTGGCGGTGACCGCCATGGTGCCGTCCCACCAGCGGCACCGGACCAAGCACGGCTAGGCTCTTCCGCGGACGGCTAGCCGTACAGGCGCGCCTCGCTATCGTCGAGGGCATACGTGTGGCGCGCGACCCGGTCGAGCAGCTGCGCTTCGAGGCGGAGGACGATCGGCGGCTCGTCGCTGGCCGAGCTGGTCGCGTGGATCTCGCCCGGCAGGAAGAACGCGATGTCGCCCTCGTGCTGGACGAACCGCTCGCCTTCCTTGAGCTCCGGTGCCGTCAGGTCGCCGTTCGCGTTGTAGCGCCAGTTGTATTTGGTCTGCTCGATGGCGCCCTTGTAGACGCCGTAAACGACAAAGGACGCGCCGTGGTCGTGCGCCCGCGCGCCGCCGGTCGCCTTGCCGCGCGGCGTGAGCGACGTCATCAGGCAGAAGCCCGGGCCCGGATGGCCGTATTCGTCGTCGATATGCAGGTCGATGCGGCCGGGCTTGCCGCCGCCCTTTTCCTTGATTTCGTCGAGCAGGCCCGGCGACGCGAGCAGCGTCTTCATCTCCGTCGCGATGCCGCGCGCCTGCGAGCGCGCGTCCGGCGTATTTGCGAAAACGTCCCTCACGGCATCGACGAATCGATCGATCGCACCCATCTGGCCTCTCTCCCTTATCGGTCTGTCCATCGGGCGCTCGCTGCGGCGCCTCACCGGCGAAGTGTGCCTCCGGGCGGTCCTGCCCGCAACCGCGACCGCCGCTCAGGCCGGCACCGGCACCCGGTGCATCTTCATCGCCATCGCGACCGCCGAGTAGTAACCCAGCAGCGCCAGCACTTCGGCGAGGCCGTCGCGGCCGAGCAGGTCCGCTGCCCGGTCGTAGACCTCGTCCGAGCCGCCGCCCGGCGCCATGGCTATCTGGCAGAGATCGTAGACCGCCTTCTCGCGCGCATCGGGGAGGTCCGGCGCCTTGCCGGCCTTCAGCGCGTCCATCGCTTCCTGCGGGTAGCCGAGTTCGAGGCAGCGCTTCACGTGCGCGGCCTGCACGTAGGCGCCTTGCCAGTGCGTCGCGATGATCACGATGGTGAGTTCGACCTCGCGCTCGGTGAGCGCGCCCTTCTTGTTGAGGAAGGTCCCGATCGTCTCCATCGCGGCGGCGAGCTTGGGCGAATGGATCCAGATCTTGTAGGGCGTGAGCAGCCGCCCGCGTCCCGCGACGAGGTCGTCGAAAACCTTCTTCTGTTCGGCGGTCAGCTCGTTTTCGGGAATCTCGAGAATGCGGACGGTTCCGTCGGTCATGGTGCTCTCCCTGGGAATTTATCTGCGGTTTCTTTCCGTGGACGTTAGGCGGGGGGTCTGCACGCGTCAATTGCCTGGCAGGTTCGTGCAAATGCTCGAACATTCAAGGAGCGCGGGGCACATGGTATCGACGCCGGGCACCGAGGTCGAATAACCTTGGGTGAGAGTTCTTCATTAGCGAACGGGCGGCCGGCGTGCGAAGCTCACTTCAGCAGGGCGAACACCATTTCGTGCATCGGATCGGCTGGCTACGTGCCGCCGTTCTGGGCGCCAACGACGGAATCGTCTCGACCGCAAGCCTGATCGTCGGCCGGTAACGGGCGGTGGCGTCCGATCGGGTATTTATCTGGAAAAATGGTGGGCGCGGCTGGGATTGAACCAGCGACCCCTCGCGTGTGAGGCGAGTGCTCTCCCGCTGAGCTACGCGCCCGGACCCTCTGGACCCTGAAAAACGGCCAATTGCCGCGGTCCGTCCGGTAAGGCGGCGCATATAAGGCTGCACGACGGGGCTTGTCAATGCGGGCCGTGTACTCCATTTACACGGGCAAGAACATCCGATTGGGGCTCGTTTCGCGTAACAGCCGAAAGGACCGCACTCGTGACGATGTACAGACGCTTCAGAACCGCACTTTCCGCCTCCGCGGCGCTGGCGGCGGCGTTCGCCCTGTGGACGGCGCCGGCCGGCGCGTCCGCGCGCGATGCCGACGTCGGGCTCTACTACAAGGTCTATGTCGGCGGCTTTCACGTCGGCGACCTGAATTTCGATATCGGATTGCGTCCACGCAAGTTCGACGTCGAGGCCAACATCAAGTCGACGGGCATGATCGGGCGCATGTTCCCGTGGTCGATGAAGGCCTATTCCAACGGCGCGTTCGCCTCCGGCGGCGGGGTCAACCCGGTCGCCGCGGGCCAGACCAACAACTGGCGCGGCAAGGAGCGCTTTATCGACCTCAGCTTCGAGAACGGAGTCGCGCAGTTGAAACGCATCCAGCCGACGCCCGACGCCGACGACCGCGACCGCGTGTCCGAAGACCTGCGCACCGGCGCGCTCGACCTGACGAGCGCGATCATGACGATCATCACGCGGATGGATTCGAAGGCCGAATGCACGGCGCAGGTGCCTGTTTTCGACGGCCGCCGCCGCTTCGATCTCGTTGTCGAGCCCGACGGCGTCGACCGCCTGAAGCCCAACCGCTATTCGCCGTTCGGCGGCGAGACCACCAACTGCATCGTCTGGATGGACAAGAAGGCAGGCTTCAAGAAGCGGGATTCCTCCGGCTGGAACGACAGCGAACGCAAGGCGCGCGTCTGGATGGGCCGCGCCTTCGGCGATGCGCCGCCGGTGCCCGTCCGCCTGACGTTCGACACGCCGTTCGGCGCGCTGATCGCCCATCTCAACAAGGCGACGATGGTCTCCGGCGAGAACCGTCAGGAGCTTTCGCAGGCGGATTAATCCCGCCGCGCTTCCCCGATTTCATATCTCGCTTGGCGTTCCCGGCCCGTTTGTGGCAAGTTCCCGCACGGGCCGGGTAGGCGCCGCTCCCCGCGTGCCGGCATTCGTTGACGATTGAAACTGAACGGGTTTTCGGATCGATGACCTCTGGCGCGTGTGCGGCCATCATTCTTGCCGCCGGCATGGGAACGCGGATGAATTCCACCTTGCCGAAGGTGCTGCATCCGGTCGCGAACCGGCCGATGATCTCCCATATCCTGACCACGCTGGAAGCGGTTTCGCCCGAGCGCACGGTCGTCGTCGTGGCGCCGGGCATGGACCGCGTCGCGAAGGCGGTGGCGCCCGCGGAGACCGCCGTCCAGACCCAGGCGCTGGGGACCGGCCATGCCGTCCTCGCCGCGCGCGACGCGATGGCGGATTTTGCGGGCGACGTGCTGGTGCTGTTCGGCGACACGCCGCTGCTGACGGCCGAGACCATGCAGAAGATGGTCGCGGCGCGCCGCGCGGCAAACGACCCCGCGGTCGTCGTGCTCGGCTTCCGGCCCGACGATCCGGCGGAATACGGCCGTCTCGTGACAGATGCCGACGGCGGCCTCGAGGCCATCGTCGAGTTCCGCGACGCGACCCCGGAACAGCGCGAAATCGGGCTCTGCAACGCCGGCATCATGGCGATCGACGGAAAGGTGATGTTCTCGCTGCTCGATGCCGTCGGCAACGACAACGCCAAGGGCGAATACTATCTGACCGACATCGTGGAGATCGCGCGCGGCCGCCAGCTTGCCTGCGTCGCCGTCGAGGCGGACGACCCGGTCGAGGTGATGGGCGTCAACAGCCGCGCGCAGCTCGCCGAGGCGGAGGAGGCGATGCAGTCGCGGCTCCGCGCCAATGCGATGGCGAACGGCGTGACGATGACCGACCCGGAGACCGTCTGGCTTTCCGCCGACACGAAGCTCGGCCGCGACGTCACGATCGAGCCCAACGTCTTCTTCGGCACCGGCGTGACGATCGCCGACGACGTCGAGATCCGCGCCTTCTGCCACATCGACCAGGCGGAGGTGGCAAGCGGCTGCATCGTCGGCCCGTACGCGCGTCTTCGCCCCGGCGCGAGGCTCGAGCGCGACGCGCATATCGGCAATTTCGTCGAGATCAAGGCGGCCCTCGTCGAGGAGGGCGCGAAGGTCAATCACCTGTCCTACATCGGCGACGCGCGTGTCGGCGCGAAGGCGAACATCGGCGCCGGCACGATCACCTGCAACTACGACGGCTTCTTCAAGGACATCACGGATATCGGCGCGGGCGCGTTCATCGGCTCGAATTCGGCGCTCGTCGCGCCGGTGAAGATCGGCGACGGCGCCATCGTCGGCGCGGGCTCGGTGGTAACCACCGAGGTCGAGGCTGATGCGCTCGCCGTCGCGCGCGGCAAGCAGCGCAATATCGGCGGCTGGGCGAAAAGCTTCCGGACGCGGCGCCAGGCCGACAAGGATGCCTCGAAGAAATAACAACCAGCTCAAGGCGGACCCCAGTACATGTGCGGCATTATCGGAATAATCGGCAAGGCGGACGCGGCGCCTCTCCTGCTCGACGGGCTCAAGCGCCTCGAGTATCGCGGCTACGACTCGGCCGGGATCGCGACGCTGGTCGACGGCGGCATCGACCGCCGCCGCGCGAAGGGCAAGATCACCAACCTCGATGCGCTGATCCAGAAGGACCCGCTGCCCGGCCATATCGGGATCGGTCACACGCGCTGGGCGACGCACGGCTCGCCGAGCGAGGAGAACGCGCATCCGCACGCCGACGACCGCGTCGTGCTGGTCCATAACGGCATCATCGAGAACTTTCAGGAGCTTCGCACGGAGCTGACCAAGGCCGGCCACGTATTCAAGACCGAGACCGACACCGAGGCGGTGGTTCACCTGATCAGCTCCTACCTGAAGGACGGCAAGTCGCCGGCGGAGGCCGTTTCCGCGGCGCTCAAGCGGCTCGACGGCGCGTTCGCGCTGGCGATCCTGTTCGCCGGGCACGACGACCTGATGATCGCCGCGCGCCGCGGCAGCCCGCTCGCCATCGGCTACGGCGACGGCGCGATGTTCATCGGCTCGGACTCGCTCGCGCTCGCGCCGCTGACGCAGCAGATCACCTACCTCGACGAAGGCGACTGGGCCGAGATCACGCCCGGCGGTGCCGTCATCCACGACGAAACGGACGCAATCGTCGAGCGCGCCATCCAGCAGACATCCACCTCCGGCGCGATGATCGGCAAGGGCAATTTCCCGCATTTCATGCTCAAGGAGATCTACGAGCAGCCGGCGGTGATGGGCGACACGCTGCAGTCGATCCTGAACCCGTGGAACAAGATCGTCACCCTGCCGAAAATGCCGTTCGATCTCGCCGAGATCCCGCGCATCACCATCGTCGCCTGCGGCACGTCGTTCCACGCGGGCATGATCGCGCGGTACTGGTTCGAGACGATCGCCGGCATTCCGACTGATATCGATATCGCGTCCGAGTTCCGCTACCGCACCGTCGACATGCAGAAGGGCGGGCTCGCGCTGTTCATCTCGCAGTCGGGCGAGACGGCCGACACGCTGGCGGCGCTGCGCTACGCGAAACAGCAGGGTCAGCACATCGTCTCCGTCGTCAACGTGCAGGAAAGCTCGATGGCGCGCGAATCCGACCTCGTGCTGCGCACCCAGGCGGGTCCCGAAATCGGCGTCGCCTCCACCAAGGCGTTCACGACGCAGTTGACGACGCTCGCCTGCTTCGCGATCGGGCTGGCCGCGGCGCGCGGGCGCATCGACCGCGACCGGCAGGCCGAGCTCTGCCTCTCGCTGACCGAGGTACCGTCGCGGGCGAACGAGGTGCTCAACCACGACGACGCCATCGAGAAGCTCGCCCATGAGGTGATGGAAGCGCGCGACGTGCTCTATCTCGGGCGCGGCACGGGCTATCCGATCGCCCTCGAAGGTGCGCTAAAGCTCAAGGAAATCAGCTACATACATGCCGAGGGCTATGCCGCCGGCGAAATGAAGCACGGCCCCATCGCGCTGATCGACGAGCATGTGCCGGTGATCGTGATCGCACCTTCGGACGAGCTGTTCGACAAGACCGCGTCGAATATGCAGGAGGTCATCGCCCGCGGCGGGCGCGTGATCTTCCTGTCCGACGCGAAGGGGATCGAGAAGCTCGGCAACATGGCCGCCGCGACGATCGAGCTGCCCGAGGTCAACGCCTTCGTTGCGCCCATCCTCTATACGATCCCGATCCAGCTGCTCGCCTATCACGTCGCCGTCCTGAAGGGCACCGACGTCGATCAGCCGCGCAACCTCGCCAAGTCGGTGACGGTGGAGTAGGGGAGCGTCCGCGGCTTCGCGGCCGGCGGAAAACACTTGCGCGAAATCCGCCGTCGATCGGCGTGTCCGGCAGTCCTATCTCCTTAACATTCCCGTGGCGGCCAACTATCTTCCGCCGGAACCACTGAAAGGCGGAATGCATGTCCAGTTACGATTACGACCTGTTTGTCATCGGCGCCGGTTCGGGCGGTGTGCGCGCGTCGCGCATGTCGGCGTCCTACGGCGCCAGGGTCGCCGTCGCCGAGGAGCGGTTTCTCGGCGGCACCTGCGTGAACGTGGGCTGCATCCCGAAGAAGCTGTTCTCCTACGGCGCGCACTATCCCGAAGCCGCCGAGGAGGCCGAGGCCTACGGCTGGGACTTCGCCGAGCCGACGCTCGACTGGTCGCGCCTGATCGGCAACAAGAACAAGGAAATCGAACGGCTCAACGGCATCTACCGGCGCCTGCTGGAGAATGCGGGCGTGACGCTGTACGAGGCCCGCGCGATGCTGATCGATGCGCATACGCTCGATGTCGGCGGCGAGCGGGTGACGGCGGACAAGATCCTTATCGCGACCGGCGGTAAGCCGTCGCGGGACGATGCGCCCGGCACCGAGCATGCCATCGTGTCCGACGACGCGTTCTACCTGAAGGAGCGGCCGAACCGCGTGCTCGTCGTGGGCGGCGGTTATATCGCCGTCGAGTTCGCCGGCATCTTCAACGGCTACGGCGCAGAGACGGCGCTGGTGTACCGGCGCGACCTGTTCCTGCGCGGCTTCGACATGGACGTGCGCACGCACCTTGCGCAGGAGATGGACAAGAAGGGCGTCAAGCTGATCTGGAACACGGTCATCGACCGCATCGACAAGGTCGACGGTGGGCTGGACGTCTCGTTCAGCGACGGCACGAAGGCCCAGTACGACCAGGTTCTCTACGCCATCGGCCGCGTGCCCAACACGCGCAACATGGGCCTCGAGGAGGTCGGCATCGAGATGGACAAGAACGGCGCCATCGTCGTCGACGACTATTTCCGCACCAGCGTCGACAACATCTACGCGCTCGGCGACATCATCGACCGGTACCAGCTGACGCCGGTCGCGATCGGCGAGGCGATGAAGCTGTCGTCCAACCTGTTCAAGGGCACCCAGCTCAAGATGGACTATGCCGACATCCCGACGGCGGTGTTTTCGGACCCGCCCATCGGCACGGTGGGCCTGACGGAAGAGGACGCCCGCGCCCAGTACGGCGAGGTCGACATCTACCGCTCCACCTTCCGGGTGCTGAAGGACACGCTGACCGGCGGCTCCGCGCAGACGCTAATGAAGCTGATCGTGGACCGGAAGACCGACCGGGTGCTCGGCTGCCACATGGTCGGGCCGGATTCGGCCGAGATCACGCAGGGCCTCGGCATCGCGCTCAAGTGCGGCGCGACCAAGGCGCAATTCGACGCGACGGTCGGCATCCACCCGACGGCGGCGGAGGAGTTCGTCACCATGCGCGAACCGGTGCCCGATCCGACGCAGGCGCAGGCCGCGGAGTAGGCCTCTTTTGAATTCTGTTCCGGCCCGCTCCCCCCTCCCGGCCACCCGACGCCGGTATCCTCATGGGTGGGCGGGAGGGGGAGCGGGCCGGGGCCGTGCATAAGATGCGCGCGGCAGCGAGCCTAAACGCCCGGCCTGGCTGGACCATTCCGGTCAAAGGGCGTATACGCGGGTCTTTCTGATACTTAAGACGAAGAGAGGATGACCATGGCGGGGAATTGGTCGCCCGAAAGCTGGCGAAACAAACCCATCATCCAGGTCCCGGATTATCCCGACCAGGCGGCGCTTGCCGCGGCCGAGAACAAGCTGCGCGGCTACCCGCCGCTGGTGTTCGCGGGCGAGGCGCGCAAGCTGCGCCGGCAGCTCGCCGACGTTTCCGAGGGTAAGTCCTTCCTGCTGCAGGGCGGCGATTGCGCGGAAAGCTTCGCCGAGTTCCATCCGAACAACATCCGCGACACGTTCCGCGTCCTTCTCCAGATGGCGGTCGTGCTGACCTTTGCGTCGGGCAAGCCGGTGGTGAAGGTCGGCCGTCTGGCGGGCCAGTTCGCCAAGCCGCGCTCCTCCGACGTCGAGGAACTGAACGGGATCACGCTGCCGAGCTACCGCGGCGACATGATCAACGACATGGCGTTCGACGAGGCGGGCCGCCGGCCCGATCCGGAGCGCATGGTGCAGGTCTACAACCAGTCGGCGGCGACGCTGAACCTGCTGCGCGCCTTCGCCCAGGGCGGCTACGCCGACCTGCACGAGGTGCATCGCTGGAACCTCGAGTTCGTGTCCAGCGGCCTGCAGGCCGAGCGGTACGCCGAACTTGCCGATCGCATCGACGAGGCGATGACCTTCATGGCGGCCTGCGGCCTGACGTCGGAAGCAGCGCCGCAGCTGCGCGAGACCGACTTCTACACGAGCCACGAGGCGCTGCTGCTCGGCTACGAGGAAGCGATGACGCGCGTCGATTCCACGTCCGGCAACTGGTACGACACGTCGGCCCACATGCTGTGGATCGGCGATCGCACGCGCCAGCCCGACAGCGCGCACGTCGAGTTCATGCGCGGCATCCACAACCCGATCGGCCTCAAGACCGGTCCGTCGCAGACGCCCGACAAGCTGCTGGAGCTCATCGACATCCTCAACCCGACCAACGATCCGGGCCGGCTGGTCCTCATCAGCCGCATGGGTCACGACCAGGTCGAGGAGAAGCTGCCGCCGCTCGTCCGCGCGATCGAGCGCGAGGGCCGCAAGGTCGTCTGGACCTGCGATCCGATGCACGGCAACACGATCAAGGCGCAGAGCGGCTACAAGACGCGGCCGTTCGACCAGATCCTGCGCGAGGTCCAAGGCTTCTTCGCCGTCCACGAGGCCGAGGGCACCCATGCCGGCGGCGTCCATATCGAGCTGACCGGCCAGAACGTGACCGAGTGCACCGGCGGCGCGCAGGCGATCACCGACGAAGGCCTGTCCGACCGCTATCACACGCATTGCGATCCGCGCCTCAATGCCTCGCAGTCGCTGGAGCTCGCGTTCCTCGTCGGCGAACACCTCAAGTCGAAGCGCGACAGCGAGCGGCTTGCCGCGCCGCCCCGCGCCGCGGCGGAGTAGAGGTTTCCGTCCGCGCGTATGACCGACTCGCTGAAGATCGCGCTCGCGCAGCTTAATCCCAAGGTCGGCGACATCTCCGGCAACCTGGAGAAGCTTCGCGCAGCCCGCGCCGAGGCGGCCGCGGCCGGCGCCGATCTCGTCGTCGCGAGCGAGCTGGTCGTCTGCGGCTACCCGCCCGAAGATCTCGTCGTTCGGCCCATCGTCCAGGAGACGATCGAGCGCGAGGTCCGCGCCTTCGCCGCCGAGACGGCCGACGGCGGCCCCGCGGTGCTGGCCGGCACGACGTGGGGCGAGGACGGCGTTCTGTACAATGCGGCCGTCCTTCTCGACGGCGGCGAAGTCGCGGCCGTACGCTACAAGTACGATCTTCCGAATTACGGTGTGTTCGACGAGAAGCGCATCTTCTCGGGGGGACCGCTGCCCGGCCCGGTGAATTTCCGGGGCGTGCGGCTCGGCGTCATGGTCTGCGAGGACATGTGGACCGAGGAGGTTGCCGAGTGCCTCGAGGAATCCGGCGCCGAGATACTCGTCGTCCTCAACGGCTCGCCCTACGAGCAGGACAAGTGGGACAGGCGGCTCAATCTCGCCGTGGCGCGCGCCACCGAGTGCCGCCTGCCGCTGATCTACGTCAACCAGGTCGGCGGCCAAGACGAGCTCGTCTTCGACGGCGCGTCGTTCGTGATCGGCGCCGACGCGTCGCTCCGCGCGCAATCGCCCGCCTGGATGGAGAGTAACCAGACGACCGACTGGACGCGCGAGGGCGACGAATGGGTCTGCGCCGAAGGGGACCGCGCGCCGCCTCCGGAAGGCGATGCGGCGATCTATTCGGCGATGATGCTGGGCCTCCGCGACTACGTCGAGAAGAGCGGCTTCCCGGGCATCATCATCGGGATGTCGGGCGGCATCGATTCCGCCCTGACGGCGGCGGTCGCCGTCGATGCGCTCGGCCCGGACCGCGTGCGCTGCGTGATGATGCCGTCGCCCTACACGTCGCAGGAAAGCCTCGACGACGCGGCGGAGGCGGCGCGGCTGCTGGGCGTGCGGCTGGACTCGATTTCGATCGGCCCGGCGATGAACGCGTTCGACGAGATGCTGGCGGACGCGTTCGCCGGCACCGAGCCGGATACCACCGAAGAGAACATCCAGGCGCGCTCGCGCGGGCTGGCGCTGATGGCGCTGTCGAACAAGACCGGAGCGATGGTCGTGTCCACCGGCAACAAGTCCGAGATGTCGGTCGGCTACGCGACGCTCTACGGCGACATGTGTGGCGGTTTTTCGGTGTTGAAGGACGTCTATAAGACCACCGTGTTCGAGCTGTCGCGCCGCCGCAACGCTCATCGTCCGGCCGACTGCCTGGGCCCCGACGGCCCGGTGATGCCGGAAAACATCATCACCAAGCCGCCGACGGCGGAACTGAAACCGGACCAGACGGACCAGGACACGCTGCCGCCCTATGACGTGCTTGACGCCATCCTCGGCCACCTGATCGAGGACGACATGGGCCGCGACGACATCGTCGCCAAGGGCTTCGACCGCGATATCGTGCAGCGCGTCTGGCGCATGCTCGACTTGGCGGAATACAAGCGCCGCCAGGCGCCGCCGGGGGTCAAGACGACACGGCGCTCGTTCGGCCGCGACCGGCGCTATCCGATCGTGAACGCGTTCCGCGGTAGATCGTAAGCGTTTACCCGGTACTGCGACTCTGATAGGAATTCCCGGCTTTTAACCGGAAAATCAAGGCGATGGCGGAAAACGACAACCGCGTCTATCTGTTCGATTCCACGCTGCGCGACGGTGCGCAGACCCAGGGCGTCGACTTCACGGTGGCCGACAAGACGGCTATCGCGCGCGCGCTCGACGGCATCGGCATCGACTATGTCGAGGGCGGCTGGCCCGGCGCCAACCCGACCGACGACGCGTTTTTCCGCGACGCGCCCAAGCTCAAGCGCGCGAAGATGACGGCGTTCGGGATGACGCGCCGCCCCGGCCGGTCGGTCGAGAACGATCCCGGCGTCTCGGCGCTGCTCAATTCCGGCAGCGCGGCGGTCTGCATGGTCGGCAAGACGTGGGATTTCCACGTCGACGTCGCGCTCGGCATTCCGCGCGAGGAAAACATCGAGATGATCGCCGATTCCGTCGGCCACGTCGCGGCCGTGAAGGGCGAGGCGTTGTTCGACGCGGAGCATTTCTTCGACGGCTACAAGGCGAACCCCGACTACGCGCTGTCCTGCGTCGCCGCCGCCTACGAGGCGGGCGCGCGCTGGGTGGTGCTGTGCGATACCAACGGCGGCACGCTGCCGCACGAGGTGGACGAGATCGTGCGCGCGGTCACCGAAAAGGTGCCCGGCGCCCATCTCGGCATCCACTGCCACAACGACACCGAAAACGCGGTCGCGAACTCGCTCGCCGCGGTCCGCGCCGGCGCGCGCCAGATCCAGGGCACGCTGAACGGGCTCGGCGAACGCTGCGGCAACGCCAACCTGACCGCGATCATCCCCAACCTGATGCTCAAGATGGGCTTCGACACGGGGATGACGGATGAGGACCTCAGCCACCTGACGCACGTCTCGCGGCTTCTCGACGAGCGCCTCAACCGGGCGCCGGCGCGCAACGCGGCCTATGTCGGGCTGTCGGCGTTCGCGCACAAGGGCGGGCTGCACGTCTCGGCGGTAGAGAAGGACCCGACGACCTACGAGCATGTCGATCCGGCATCCGTCGGCAACGAGCGCCATATCGTGGTGTCCGACCAGTCCGGCAAATCGAACATCCTCGCCCGGTTCCGCGAGATCGGACTCAACATCGATTCCGACCATCCCAAGGTGCCGCGGCTGCTGGAGCTGGTGAAGGAGCGCGAGTTCCAGGGCTACGCTTACGACGGCGCCGAGGCGAGCTTCGAGATGATGGCGCGCCGCACGCTCGAAGGCGTGCCGGAATACTATACGCTGCATTCCTTCCGGGTGCTCGACGAGCGCCGCTGGAACGCGCGCGGCGATCTGGTGACCCTGTCGGAGGCGACCGTGAAGGTCGATGTCGGCAACGAGAACCACATGGCGGTCGCGGAGGGCAACGGCCCGGTCAACGCGCTCGACAAGGCGCTCGGCAAGGTGCTCCGGCCGTCCTATCCCGAGCTCGAGGACATGCATCTCGTCGACTACAAGGTGCGCATCCTCACGCCCGGCGACGGCACGGGCGCGATCACGCGCGTGATGATCGAGAGCGCCGACAGCGAGGACCGCCGCTGGTCGTGCGTCGGTCTGTCGACCAACATCATCGACGCGTCCTACAACGCGCTGCAGGATTCGATCACCTACAAGCTCTACCGCGACGGCGCGAAGGCGGCCTGAAACCGCCGTTATGAGCGACTCCAATACCTCAACGCCGCCGGCGATCATCCTCGTCCAGCCGACGCTCGGCGAAAACATCGGCGCGGCGGCGCGCGCGATGATGAATTTCGGCCTGCAGGAAATGCGGCTCGTCCGGCCAAAAGGCGACTGGCCGAACCACAAGGCGATCAATACCGCATCGGGTGCCGAGCGTATTCTGGAAGAAGCGAAGATCTTCGATACCACGCAGGAGGCGATCGCCGACCTGCAGCGGCTCTATGCGACGACCGCGCGCGTCCGCGACATGGAAAAGCCGGTGCTGGCGCCGAAGGAGCTCGCCGGCGTCGTCCGCGAGAACTTCGCGAAGGGAGAGAAGTCCGGCATCCTGTTCGGCCGCGAGGCGAAGGGTCTCCACAACGAGGACGTCGCGATCTCGGACGCGATCATCATGGTGCCGGTCAACCCGGAGCATCGTTCGATCAACCTCGCGCAGGCGGTGCTGCTGATCGGTTACGAGTGGTTCCAGGCCGGCGCGCCGGAGACCATCGCCGAGGTCAGCCGCAAGGGCGGCCAGCCCGCGTCGCGCGAGGAGCTGATCGGTTTCTTCGAGCATCTGGAGCGCGAGCTCGACGACTGCGGGTTTCTCTTTCCGCCGGAGAAGCGCCCGCGCATGGTGCGTAACATCCGCAATATCTTCACCCGCGCAAGGCTCTCCGACCAGGAGGTGAAGACGCTGCGCGGGATCGTCGCCGGCCTCACGCGGCCGCGGAACCGGGATCGTTGAGTTTCATCCAGCGCCTCACCGCGACGGCCGCCCAGATCGCCTCCACGACGCCGAACGGCCACGCGCCCTGCAGGAATCCGTAGGTCGATCCCAGCAGGCAGGCGGCGGCAAAAGCCAGCACGTAATGCCGGCTACGGGCCTCCAGCGCGTAGAACAGCAGCATCAGGGTGACTGCGAGAAGGCCGAAGCTGTCAAGAAGTGTCATTGAAATCAACAATTTAGTGGAATTCGGACCGCTATCCTGACACGCCGCGAACACGGCTCCAAATGTTTGACATCGCGGCCGCGATGCCTATACTCCGCCGCCATTCCCGGGAATGTGGGTGTCGCCCCTTGAGGTTCGCGCCACTCCGCCACCGGCACGGTCCGGAACTGGACTACCGGGACAAACAGAGAGAACAAGGAGACTGCCGCATGTCGAAACGCGTGCGCTCGAAATACAAGATCAACCGGCGCCTGGGGTGCAACCTCTGGGGCCGCCCGAAGAGCCCCTGGAACACCCGCGAATACGGCCCGGGCCAGCACGGGCAGCGCCGCCGCAAGCCGTCCGATTTCGGCCTGCAGCTCATGGCGAAGCAGAAGCTCAAGGGCTACTACGGCAACATCACCGAAAAGCAGTTCCGCCGCATCTACCAGGAAGCGGTCTCGCGCCGCGGCGATACGGTCGAAATGCTGATCGGCCTGCTGGAGCAGCGGCTCGATGCCGTCGTCTACCGCATGAAATTCGTGCCGACCGTCTTCGCGTCGCGCCAGTTCATCAGCCACGGCCACATCCGCGTCAACGGCACCCGCGTGACCATCCCGTCCTACCGCGTTCAGCCGGGCGACGTGATCGAGGTCCGCGAGAAGTCGCGCGATATCCCGCTGGTGCTCGAAGCGATCCAGCTTCCGGAGCGCGACGTGCCCGAATATATCGAGGTCGATTTCGGCAAGATGAAGGGCTCGCTCGTGCGCGTGCCCGAATTCGCCGAGGTGCCGTACCCGGTCCAGATGGAACCGAACCTCGTCATTGAATTCTATTCGCGCTGATCCTCAGGATATCGGCGAACGGAAGACGCCCCGGGCTTGCCCGGGGCGTTTTGCATTTCGGGGACGGCTGCCGCTACTTTTTGCGGCCGAGGATGTCCAGTTCGACCCGCGTCAGCGTATAGCCTTGGGG
>JAYPTI010000051.1:0-18815 GCA_038133505.1 Alphaproteobacteria bacterium | reverse complement strand
GCGAACCCCCACGATCTCGACGGGCATTACCTGTCGCATCTCGGCTAGGGGCTGAACCCGCAGGCGCGCTGGGACGCGCTGGCGCTCTATGGCGACGACCCCGATCGCACTTACGCGGCGGCGCGGACCTTCCCCGGCAATTTCCTGTTCTCCACCGGTCCGAACAGCCAGGGCGGCGGCTCGCGCACGACCAACGGCCATTACGACGTCCCCATGCGCGACTGCACCGTAACGCTCGATAACGACACGATCATCGAGAAGGGGCGGCTCGTGGACGAACAAATGGTGGTCCAAAGGGTCGCGCGCTGACATGCGTCCGGAAGACTACCCGCCGCAGGAGCCGTTCTCCGAGTTCGCGCGGCCCTACGTCGAGGAGGTGACGCGGCGCGGCGAGGGGGTCGAGCCGACCGTCGAAATTCGGTACGGAGACGATCCCTACCAGTCCATCGCCGTGCATGCGGCGCCCGAGCCCAGCGGCGATGTGCTGGTGTTCGCGCATGGCGGCGGCTGGACGTCGGGCTACAAGGAGAACATGAATTTCATGGCGCCGGCGCTCACGGAGCGCGGCGTTACCTTCTGTTCGGTCGGCTATCGCCTCGCGCCGCAGCATCTGTTTCCGACCGGTTTCGACGACTATGCCGATGCCGTCGCCTGGATTCATGCCAACATCGCCGACTTCGGCGGCGATCCGGGCCGGCTGTTCGTCGGCGGCCATTCGGCCGGGGGACACTACGCCCCGCTGCTTGCCGTCACCGCCGACTGGCGCGGCGCTCGTGGGTTATCCGCCGACGTCATCCGCGGCTGCCTGCCGATTTCCGGTGTCTACGACTTCCGGGAAGGCTCCGGTCTCACGATGCGCCCGCGGTTTCTCGGGGCCGAGAGCGCCGAAACCGATCGCATGGCCAGCCCGATCGAATTCGTCTCCGGTGACTGTCCGCCCTTTCTGATTTCCTACGGAACCGAAGACTTTCCGCATCTCCGGGATCAGGCCGAGGCGATGGCGCAGGCCCTCACGCACGCCGGAGTCGAGACGGAGGTCATCGTTTTCGACGGTCGGGATCATTTCGGCGCGTCCTTCGCGGGCGGCGAGGCGCATGGTCCCTGGGTCGGCAGCGCCGTCGACTGGATGGCCACGCATTGACCGGTACGCCGCTCGCCGCCGCCGTCGAGATTTCCAAGCGCTTCACCGGAACGCAGGCGATCGACGCCGTCTCGTTCGATATCCGTGCCGGCGAAGTTCATGCCCTGATCGGCGAAAACGGCGCCGGCAAGTCGACGCTGATGAAGATCCTCGGCGGCGTCTACCGCGCCGACGGCGGCGAGATCCGCGTCGACGGCACGCCCGTTCAGTACGGGAGCCCGGCCGAGGCGCTCGAAGCAGGTGTGGTCGTCATTCCGCAGGAGATGCGCGTGGTCCCGGCACAATCCGTCGCCGAGAACGTGCTGCTGGGCCAGGTTCCGGTGCGCCGCCGGTTGGGCATCCTGCCGGAGATCGACCGCGCGCAGTTGCGCAAGCGCGCGGCGGCGCTGATTGGCCGCCTGAACCTCAACGTATCTGTAGACACGCCAGTAGGCGCCCTCAGCTACGCCGAGCGGCAGCTCGTGATGATCGCACGCGCGCTCGGCCGCAACGCACGGGTTCTCGTTCTCGACGAACCGACCGCGTCGCTGGAGACGCGGGAGGTAGAACGTCTGTTCGACGTGATCGACAACCTGAAGCGCGAAGGCGTCGGGCTGGTCTATGTGTCTCACCGCCTGGACGAGGTGGAGCGGATCGCCGACCGGGTGACCGTCCTGCGCGACGGCCGCAAGGTGGGTGAAGGTGCGCGCGGCGAACTTTCGCAGCAGGACATGATCCGTCTCATGACCGGCCGCGATCTCGAACACGACTACGAGGAGGGCGGCAGCCGCAATCCCGGCGAAACCCTCGTTCGGGACGATACGCTGCACGTACGGGAGCGCGAGACGGTGGGGCTAGCGGGGCTTCTCGGCAGCGGCACCACGGACATGCTGCTTCGCCTGTACGGCGCGGACGCCAAGCGCGGCAAGGCGGGGGCGTTCGACAGCCCGGCGGCGGCCATCGCGAGCGGCATCGGCCTGGTGCCCGGCGAGCGCGGGCTCGGCCTGATCATGGGTCTGACGGTGCGCGAGAACATCGTGCTTCCCAATCTCGACCGACTGAAGACAACGGTGGGCCTCGACCGCAAGGCGATAGACCGGCTCGTTTCGGAACTTATCGAGACGGTGGACATCCGCCCGCCGGATCCCGACAAGCCGGTCCGGGAACTCTCCGGCGGGAATCAGCAGAAGGTCATCTTCGCGCGTTGGCTCGCGGGTCATGCCAACGTCTTGCTGCTCGACGAGCCGACGCACGGCATAGACGTCGGCGCCAAGGCGCAGATACATGCGCTGATGGACAAGTTCGCGGACGAGGGCGGCGGGATCGTGTTCGCCTCGTCCGAAATGGTAGAGGTGATGAGCGTCAGCGATTCAGTGGTCGCGGTGCGCGACGGCGAAGTGGTTGCCTGGCTGACCCGGGACGGGGATTACACAGAGCGCGCGTTGCGCGACGCGCTCGGCGGATAGGAGAAGGCATGGCGGCGTCCGACAAGATGTCCGGACAGGGCGTAAGGGAGTTTCTGTGGAACCAGATGCCGGTGATCGCGCTGGTCGTCCTGTGTCTGATCGCCTTTATCCTGTCGAGCCGGTTCCTGTCGCCGATCAACATCAACAACGTTTTGATGCAGGGCGCGGTCATGACGGTCATCGCCATCGGCATGACCTACGTCATCATCTGCGGCGGGTTCGATCTTTCCGTCGGTTCGGTGGTGGCGCTGTCGGGCTGTATCACGGCGATGGTGATGCTCGAGTTCGGGATCGTCGCCGGGGTGATCGCCGGCGTCGCCGTCGGCGCGGCGGTCGGATTGCTAAACGGCCTGATCGTCACCAAGCTCGACGTCAATCCGTTCATCGCGACACTCGGCACCATGGTGATGTTCCGCGGCGCGACCTTCCTGATCACCGGCGGACGGCCCGTCGTCGGCGACGAGGGCCTGCCGCAGCTTTTCCTGGGGTTTGCGACGGAAAGGGTCTTCGGGATTCCGTACCTCGTCCTGTTCCCGATCCTGGTTTTCGTGATCTTTCACTGGATCCTGCACCGGACCGCCTACGGCATCCGAATCTTCGCGACCGGCGGCAACACCGAGGCGGCATTCCTCGCCGGCATCAACGTCGTGAAGGTGCGTACCTCGGCCTACGTCTGGTGCGGGACGCTCGCGGGCGTCGGCGGGGTGATGCTCTGTTCGCGGCTTCAGTCGGGCCAGCCCACTGCGGGCGTGTTCTACGAGCTGACCGCCATCGCCGCCGTCGTCCTCGGCGGTGCGTCGCTGTTCGGCGGCGAGGGCAAACTCTACAAGTCGGTCGTCGGCGTGTTCATCATGGTGGTACTCGCCAACGCCCTCAATCTCGCGAACGTTCATTCCTACTGGCAGCAGGTCGCGGTCGGCGTCGTCATCGTCGCCGCGGCGGCTGCGGACAGATTGCGGCACCGATAGGCCGTGATAGACTTCGACCACCACAGGGACGACCTAAAAGGGGAGACGACGATGAAACGCTTTCTGACGACGACCGCGGCGGCGGTCCTGCTTGCCGCGACCGCATTCACCGGCGCCAAGGCCGCCAACATAGGTGTCGCACTGTCATCCGACACCAACCCGTTCTACATCGCGATGCTCAAGGGCATGCAGGCCCGCGCGAAGGAACTCGGCCACACGATCTCGGTCGTGAACGCCGAGGAAGACATCGCCAAGCAGCTCAACGGCATAAACGATCTGATCGCAAAGAAGGTCGACGGCATTCTCATCTCGCCGATCGACGCCCGCGCTCTCTGCTCGGCCTATACCGCCGCCAAGAATGCCGGCATCCCGATGATGTCGATCGCGCGCGGCTCGGCGTGTCCGGATCAGCTTCTTCACATCTCGGTCGACGAGATCAAGATCGGCGGCGAGATCGCCGCGTGGACGGCGAAGAAGATCGGCAACAAGGGCAAGGTCGCCGTGCTGGCGGGCCCCGCCGGCGCGCAGGCCTTCATCAACTTCGCCAAGGGCTACACCGACGAGATGGCGAAGCACAAGGACATCCAGATCGTGTTCCGGCACGAGATGCTGCTGACCCGCGAGAACGGCCTCAAATACGCCGAGGATGCGCTCGTCGCGCATCCCGATCTGAAGGCGATCTACGGCGCGAACGACGAGATCGGCATGGGCGCCGCCCAGGCCGTCGTCGCGTCGGGCATGAAGGGCAAGGTCGTCGTGACGGGCATGAACGGCATTCCGCCGGCGCGCTTCGCAGTGAAGCGCGGCGACATGGGACTGACCGTCGCGCTGAACCCGGTTGCCTGGGGTCAGCTCGGCATCAACACGATGGACGCCCAGCTCAAGGGCAAGAAGTTCGACAAGAAGGTCTATATCGGCCACGTGCTGGTAGACGGCTCCAACGTCGACAAGTTCCTGCCCAAGAAGAAGTAGGGACGTCACACCGAAACCGGGGCGCCGCGGCAGCGGCGCCCCGACTCTTTTCTCAAGGAGCGCACCGATGGATGACGGAGCCCCCCGCGCGGACGCGGGCCTGATCGCCGACCTCGAGGCGAGCGATATCCATCCCCTCTGGGACCGCTACAAGAAAATCACGCCGATTACGCCGGCGGCCGACGATCCGCCCTTCGTCTGGCGCTGGAAGGACATCGACCCCTTCACCGGCCGCGCCGCGGCCGAGGTGGCGATGGAGGATGCCGAGCGCCGCGCAATGATCATGGCGCATCCCGCGTTCGGCGGGAAAACCCAGACGACCCATAATCTGCTATCCGCCTTCACCGTTTTGAACCCCGGCGACAAGGCGTTGCCGCACCGGCATACGGCGGCGGCGATCCGCTTCTCGACGCGCGCCGAAGGCGCGGTGACCATCGTGAACGGCCGGCGCTGCGAGATGAAGCCGGGCGATCTCGTCCTCACGCCGCCCTGGTGCTGGCATGGCCACATCAACGAATCCGACGGCGTTACCGTCTGGTTCGACGCCGCGAACATCCCGCTGATCAACGATCTCGACGTCAACTTCTTCGATCCCGGCAACCGCGAAGGCGGCGGCGACAACGCCTTCTGGGAGGTCGACGAGGGCGACGAGGCGATCTGGAAGAGCGCCGGACTGGTCTCGGAGAACCACGGCCATTCGGGCGAGATTTCGCCGAAGTACCGCTATCCCGGCGAGGATACGCGCCGCATGCTGTCCGAGATGCCGGCGGGCGAGGATGGCGCGCGGCGGCTCCGCTACGTCAACCCGCTCACCGGCGGATCGGTGATGCCGACGCTCGACTGCTACGCCACGCGCCTCTCAAAGAGCGCTGCGACGCAGCCGCGCCGGGCGACGTGGAACGCAATCTGCCACGTGGTGGCGGGCGAGGGACGTTCGACGGTGGGCGACGAGACGATCGAGTGGGGGCCGGAGGACACGTTCACGGTGCCGCACTGGACGTGGGCGACGCATCAGGCGACCTTGGCGGAGGCCGACCTGTTCATCGTCACGGACCGGGAAGTTCACGCGCGGCTCGACGTCGCGCGGGAAGAGCTGGGCTGAGGGCTATTCCGCCGCCGCCTTCGGCGGTTCGGCGAGCGACGCCATCGTCTTGTCGAGAGCATCGCCCTCCGGATCGGCGAGTGCGGCGTCGTAGGCCCGCTTCACCGAATCCGCGCCCCACGCGGGATCCTTCTCGCCCTTCGACGCCGGTACGGCGATCTCCGACATGACGCGGTCGAAATTCGCGACGCCATGGCGGTGCGTGTCCGAATATCCCTTGCGCAGGTTGGCCAGCTCTGCGATCGCGACCGCGAGGTCGTAATGCCGCGCCGCGGCGTCCTTGACCGTCGCGAGCCACGTCTCGACCGTCGCCTGTTCCTCGGCATAGCGATAGGTCTTCGGCCGGTAGAACCGCAGTTTCGACAGGCCCCACAGGCGCAGGAAGCCGAACACCGTGTCGGTGCGGACCCGCATCGCCATGTGGAAAGTGCGGCGGCCTTCGGTGCGCTTCGCCCAGTTCATGATCGGCTGGCCGAGCCATGGCGGCATGACGGACGTGAGCTCGTCGAAACCGGGCTTCAGGAATTCCGTGACGTGTAGCGGCTCGCCGTTCCGCGCCATCACCTCGCGGCGGACGCGGGCCATGCGCGACGCGCGCGATTTCAGGTCGGCGACGCGGATGATGTCTTCATACGACATCATCAGGGCGAGATAGCGGCCCGTCTCCACCGTCAATGCCCAGCCGTTGCGATCGCCGCCGCGTTCGCGGTCGATGGCGAGGACGTCGCCGAGCCGGTCGAGATAGAGCTTTGCGTAGGCCGAGTTCTGGAAATCGACGAGGCGGTTCACGCCTTCGGAGACGATCGCCTGCGCTTCCGCCGGATAGGCTGCGGCGACGTCGGCGAGCAGGCTTTCGGCGCTCGGTTTCGCGGCGCGCGACTTCTTTTCCGGTTCGGCGGGCGGCAATTCAAGCTCGGCCTTCATGTAGGCGAGGCCGAGCTCGAAGCCCTTCAGGTTGGAGTCCACCGCGACGCCGGACTCCCGGATCGATTCTTCGAACTTCTCGACCGGGATCGGCAGTTCGCCCGAGCCGGCGATAACGCCGAGCACGATGGCGTTGAGGACAGTGCCGTTCTTCTCCGCGAGCGTCATCATGTCGAACAGGACGGCGCGTTTCGCGAGCTTCTGCGCGGCGTTCATCAGGTTGTCGCCGCGGAAGAGCTGGTCGCTCATCGCCGACTTCTCGACGATCGAGTAGACCCGGTGGGTCGACGCGATGAGCGTCGTCCGGTCGGGCGTCACCATGCCGTTCTCCAGCATGCGCCCCGCTTCCATCAGCTCCGAGGTGACGACGACGTCCATGTTGCCGGGCGCCGGGTAGAGCGCCATCACCGGCTTGCGGCCGTCCAGTTCCTCGTGCGTCGCCGGGAAAATCTCGATGTAGTAGGTGGTCGCGCCGGTGCGCTGTGCGACGCCCGGGATGGAGGTCGACTGGGTCGGAAAGCAGCACATCTGGGCGGCGCGCACGATCCAGTCGGACAGAACGCCGCCGCCTTCGCCGCCGAGGGCGCCGACGACCATCGAAATCGGGCGGTCGGGAAGGCCGGTCATTCCGCGGCGACCTTGATCTCGGCGCCGGACACCGCGTCCGCGGCAAGCGGCGCTTCCGCTTCCGCCTTGCCCTGGAACAGACGGATCACGCTGCGGCGGATCGCATCCAGCGTCCGGTCGATCGCGGTCGGGTTCTGGACGATGTCGGCCTGATAGAAGGACGGGCAGAGCACGGCGGCGTCGGAAACCTCGCCGCAGAGGCCGCAGCCGACGCAGGAATTCAGCACGCTGGCGACCGGGTCCTTCCGCAGCGGGTCGGGGTTGGGTTTCACCGACAGCGACGGGCAGCCGGACAGCCGGATGCAGGAGTGGTCGCCCGTGCAGGTATCCTCGTCGACGCCGAACCGCGTGCGCACGACGCGCTTGCCGGCCTTGAGCGCCCGGGCCGCAATCGGCTTCTCGCGCCGCTGCTTGGCAATCTGGCATTCAGCCTCGGCGATGATGACCTTGAGACCCTTGTCGGTCGAGGTCAGCGCTTCCTTGATGAGGTTGCGCATCGTGCCGACGTGATAGGTGTACTGCTTGCGAATCCACTTCACGCCGACGCCCCGCAACGCGTTCTCGATGGGAACGACGGTGTCCGGCGGCCGGGTTCCGCCCGCGGTCGACGACGGCAGGTGCTGCTGGCCGGTCGCCGACGAGTAGCCGTTCGCCATGACGATCAGCAGGTTGTTGTGGTCGTTGAAGACGGCGCCGGTGATGCCGGTCGACAGCCCGTTATGCCAGAATCCGCCGTCGCCCATGATCGAGATGGTCGGGCCCTTGAGCGCGTCCTTCACGCCGGCCGAGGAGGCGAGGCCGAGCCCGTAGCCGGTGACCGTGTTGCCGAGATTGAACGGCGGCAGGGTCGAGAACGTATGGCATCCGATGTCCGCGGATATGTGCATCTTGCCGATGGCGGGGTCGCGCTCGGCGAGCTTGATGGCTGAGAAGACGGGCCGCTCCGGGCAGCCGGTGCAGAAGCCCGGCGGCCGCTTCGGGATCGGTGCGCCCAGCAGTTCGGCAGCCGTCGCCTTGGTGTCGGCGACGGCCTTGGTCACCGCCGCGACCCGACCAAGGTCGATGCCCTTCGGCACCGCGCCCTCGATGAACTTCGCGAGGCCGTTGAGCATGACTTCCGACTGGTACTCGCCGGCCTTCGGGAAGACGTCCTTGCCGACGACCGTCGTGTTGACGTCGGCCTTGCGAAGGGTCGCGTTGAGGGCCTGCTCCAGATATTCGGGGAAGCCTTCCTCGACCATGCAGACCGACCGCTTGCCGGCGCAGAACCCGACGATCTCGTCGGGAACCATCGGGTAGGTGACGTTCATGCAGTAGATCGGAATGCGCGACGTCCCGAACGGGTCTGCGAGGCCGAGCTGCTGAAGCCCGCGGATGACGGAATTGTAGAGCCCGCCCTGGCAGATGATGCCCACATCGTCGCAGTCGCCGTCGAAAAACTCGTTCATCCCGTTGTCGCGGATGAAGTCGATGGCGGCCGGGAATCGCTTCTCGACCTTCATCTTTTCCTGCATGTAGGTCGACGGCGGCAGCGCGATCTTGTCGAGATCGAAACTAGGCTCCGGAATGCGGTCGTTCATGGAGAACGCCGCCTTCTTGTTGTCCTTGGTCGCGAAACGTCCGGTGACGTGGCAGGCGCGAATGCGGAACTCCATCATCACCGGCGTGTTCGTCGCCTCCGACAACTCGAAGGATTTCTCGACCAGTTCGACGATGCGCGGGTGGTCCACGCGCGGGTCCACGAGCCAGACCGAACTTTTCATCGCGAAGGCGTGGCTGCGTTCCTGAATGATCGACGAGCCTTCGCCGTAATCCTCGCCGAGGACGATCAGCGCGCCGCCCGTGACGCCGACGGATGCGACGTTCGACAGCGCGTCGGAGGCGACGTTGGTGCCGACCGTCGATTTCCAGGTGACCGCGCCGCGAATGGGATAATTCACGGAGGCGGCAAGCATGGCGCACGCCGCGGCCTCGTTCGCGCAGACCTCCGTGTGGACGCCGAGTTCGGCCATCAGGCCCTTCGAGTCCGACGTGAGCACGTCCATCAGATGGGAGACCGGCGCGCCCTGATAGCCGCCGACGTACGAGACGCCCGATTGCAACAGCGCCTTCGTGATGGCGAGGATGCCTTCACCTTCGAAGTGCTCCCCGTCACCGCGGCGGAGCATCTCTACTTCGCGTGCAAAACTGCGTTCCATGGCACCCCTCCAGCCTACGGCACGACCCGAAATTCCGAAGGAAATATAGACCTTAAGCGGGGCCTCGGCAAAGCCGGAGGCCCGAAAGCAAAGCTGCCGTCAGCGCTGGAGCGTCTGAAGGATGGCGATAACGTCATCCATGTCTTCTGCGAGAAACGTATTCGGCTCCCGCAATGCCGCCGCCAGGTCCGCGCGCTCCTGTTCCGGAAGCGAGTTCATGAAGTCCACAAATCCCGTCGACGCTCTGTCGCTTTGAAGATTTTTTTCCATTTTCAGTCCTGTTATTCGGCTTTGCAGCCGTTGGTCGCCTCACAGAACAGTTGGCCCGACGATTATGGTTAAGATCAAGTAAATTTAATTTCAGCGGGAATCCGGCCGGTTACGCGGCGTCCGGTTCACCGCAGAAACACGGCATCCAGCACGCGCACGCCGTCGGGATAGGCGCGGACAGGGTTCAGATCGACTTCGCGCAAACCCGGCGCCCGCATGACGAATTCGCCGAGGCGGACGATCAGGTCCGCGACCGCTTCGCGGTCGGCCGCCGGCGCTCCGCGATATCCGTCCAGCAGGTCTGCGGCGCGGAGACTGCCGAGCATGTCCAACGCTGCGGCGCGGTTCAGCGGCGCAAGACGCATCGTGACGTCCCCATACGCTTCGGCCGCCGTTCCGCCGAGACCGACCAGCACGACGGGGCCCCAACTCGGGTCGTTACGGGCGCCGACGATCAGCTCGACGCCGGCAGGGGCCATCTCTTCGATCAGGTAGCGTTTCTTGCGGCGGCCCGTCGGGATCGCGTCGATCGCATCCAGCGCGCGGTCGAGGTCGCGGCGCGTTCTAACGCCGACAAGGACGCCGCCGAGCTCCGTCTTGTGCGCGATTTCGGTGTCGAGAATCTTCACGACTGCCGGTTTCTTCATGTCGTCGAAGGCTTTCGCCGCCGCCTCGCGCGATCCACAGACGACGCGGGCGGGCGTCGCGACCCCCAGCTTGTCGAGAACGTCCTTGGCTGACGCTTCGTCCAGCCGCGCCGGAAGTTTCGGAGCGACGAGAGGTGCGTCGAGCGCCTCGGCGCGCTGCGACTCCCACCGGCCTCGCGCGTCTTCCGCAAGGGCCCGGACAGCCCCAGCGGCGCGGTCGGGCGACCGGACTGTGGTGACGCCCCGCTTTTCGAGCTGCCGCATCAGCGGGTTGATGTCCGCATTCCGGCCCTGTGTCGCGAACACGGTCGGCTTGCCGTGCTTTTTGGCGGCGTTGCCGACAGCCGCTGCGAAATCGACGGAATCTTCCTCATGCAGCGCGTAGACCAGCATTGCGTCTATCGCCGGATCGCCGGCGAGGGCGTCGCATACCGGGTCGAAGCTCTCGAGCGGCCGGCCGGTGTCCACCGGGTTGGCGATGTAGGTGAGCGGGGGCAGAAGGGCGCGAATGCGTTCGACGGTTTCGGGACCGATTTCCGGGATCGCGACGCCTGCCTGCCGAAGCTTGTCGGTGATCAGCAGTCCCGGCCCCGCCTGGCCGGTGAGGATACCGACGCCGGGTGTCTCCAGCGGTGGCAGCCGGCCCTGCGACAGCGCGTGCGCGCCGTCGATCAGGGCGTCGGTCGTCTCCACGACGACGGCGCCGGCCTGACGCAGCGCGGCGCAGGTCAGCTCGTAGGCGCCCATCAGATTGCCCGTGTGGGATTCCGCGAAGCCGCCGAGGTCCGCCTTGCCGACCGGCAGGACGATCACCGGTTTTACCGGAACCGCGGCGCGGATCGTTTCGAACAGGCGGCGGCCGTTGGCGACGCCTTCGAGATGGACCGCGATGACGTCCGTTTCCGGATCGTCCGAGAGATAGGCGATGGCTTCCGGCACGCCGACGTCGGCGCCGTTGCCGATGCCGACAGACAGGCTGACGCCGAGACCGCGTTCGTGGGCGAGAAAGGCGGCAGTCAGATTGATGCCGCCGGACTGGGCGACGATGCCGATATTGCCGGGCTTGATCTCCGCCGCCGCGGGAAGGAACGTGCAGGACAGGTTGCGGCTCGGCCGCATGAAACCCGACGTGTTGGGGCCCAGCAGCCGGATGCCGCCCTTGCGGCAGATGTCGAGGATCTCGGCCTGCCGGCGGTGGCCGTCGCCGCCGGTTTCCGAGAAACCGCCCGATACCATGAACGCGGCGCCAGCGCCGCACGCAGCGGCTTCCCGCAGGACGTCGGCGGAAGCTTGCGGCGGCACCACCATGGCGATGAGGTCCACCGGTTCGGGAATGTCCCGCAACGACGGATAGACCTTGAGCCCGGCGATCTTTCCGCCGCGCGGGTTCACTGGATAGACGCGGCCCGGGAAGTCCTCGAATGCGCGCACCATCTGGAAGCCAGGCTTCTCGGGCGCGGCGGATGCGCCGACGACGGCGATGGATTTCGGGTCGAAAAGGCGGGAAAGCGGAGCGGTCATCTAATCTTCCGGGGCTGGATTGAAGCCCGTGCATAATCCACTACACTCGCCGCATGCAAGCCGATCCCCGTTCCGTCGAGATGATCGAAAGGCTGGTTTCGTACGACACGACCAGCCGGAACTCGAACCTCGATCTCGTGAACTGGATTCGCGATTATCTCGACGGTTTCGGCGTCGAGTCCTCCTTCACCTTCGACGATGACGGCCGCAAGGCGAACCTCTACGCGACGCTGGGTCCGAAAGACCGAGGCGGCATCATGCTGTCGGGCCACACTGACGTCGTGCCCGTCGACGGGCAGGACTGGGACAGCGATCCTTTCTCGATCCTTCACCGGGACGGGCGTATGTACGGCCGCGGCACGTGCGACATGAAGAGCTTCATCGCCGTCGCGCTCGCGCATCTTCCCGATTTCGCCGCGCTCGATCTGGAAACGCCGATCCATTTTGCCTTTTCATACGACGAGGAGGTCGGCTGCATCGGCGTCCGGCGGCTGATCGGGCAGCTTCGCGCGTTCGATGGGCGCCCCGAGATGTGCATCGTTGGCGAGCCGACCGATATGAAGGTCGTGGTCGCACACAAGGGCAAGCGGTCGTGGACGTGCGAGGTGACGGGCGTCGCCGCGCATTCGTCGCTCGCGCCCAAGGCGGTGAACGCCGTCGAGTACGCGGCGGAGATCGTGACGTTCCTCCGGCGCCGCGCGCGCGATCTGCAGAGCGGCGGTCCGTTCGAGGAAGGATTCGATCCGCCTCACTCGACGGTTCATACCGGCGTGATCCGGGGCGGGACGCAGCTCAACATCGTGCCGGAGCATTGCCTGTTCCAGTTCGAGATCCGTTACCTGCCGTTCGAGGACCACCAGGCGTTCATCGACGACGTAAAGACCTTCGCGGAAACGGAACTGCTACCCGAAATGAAGAGCATCGATGCGGCGGCGGCGATCGAGTTTCGCGAGGAGATCGGCTTTCCCGGTCTGACGACCGACGAGGATGCCGACGTCGCGCAGATGTGCCGTCACCTCGCGCAGGCCAACAGCAGCGCAAAGGTTTCGTTCGGGACCGAGGCTGGTTTGTTCAGCGAGAGCGGCGTGCCGACCGTCGTCTGCGGCCCGGGCAGCATCGAGCAGGCCCACAAGCCGAACGAGTTCATAACGCTCGATCAGGTCGAAAAATGCGACCGCTTCATGGACCGGCTCAAGGAAAAGGCCCGTCGGGGCTGAGCCCGAGGCCGGCAGGCCGGTTTACTTGAGAGACTTCTCCGCTTTTTCCTGATCGGCGACATCGGGGCGCCATTCGCAGTCGGCGCGGGCGAACCCCTTGTTCTCGAGTTTCTCGGCCGTCTTTTCGTCGACGCGCACGATCTGCCGCTCGACGTAGAAGCAGCGGCCGTCGCGGTCTCGCGAGGCGTTCGTTCTGTCGAAAAGGCGGTCCGCTTCCGGCCGGCTGATCCGGCCGTCGAGATTGCGGTCGATCCGGTCGAACCGCCAGTCGGCAGGGGCCACGAACTCCGTCATGTCGAGCCGGCCGTCCTTGTTCGTATCGAGTTGGCCGAAGCGGGACGAACCGGTCTCGCCGTCGTTCCGGAAACCGGTGTATTCCGACTGGCTCACGAAACCGTCCTTGTTCTTGTCCATCGCCTCGAACCGACGGCGGATGCCTTCGTAAAGCTCCTGCTTGGAGATGTCGCCGCTCTTGTCGATATCGAGATTGTCGAACCAGCGCTGCGCCTCGGTGTAATTGGGTTTGAGTTCCCTCTGCTTGGCGCGAATCCGGTCGAGGACGCTTTTGTCCGTCGCGCCCGGCTGTTGGGGAGGTGCGGTTTGCGCCGCCGCCAAGCCGCTATGGAGGAGAAGGAGTCCGAGGAAGCCGAAAATGACGGTGCCCCGAAGCCCCCGTCTGACGGTCATCAATAAATCCGAGATCGACATTTTCGTATACGCGTTACAGGTTACAAAACGATGCCATGTTAGATAGCGAAACCGACACGAATATAAAACCCCCGGCAGGCGGCGCGGCCGGATTCCTGCAGAAAAGCCTCGGCGTTGCCGCCCTTTTTCTGCTCTTTCTGCCGTTCGCCGCGCCGGAAGTGCGCGCCGAACTGCCGAGCGAACCGGGTCGTGTGTGGAAGTCGTTGCAGTCGGTCGGGCCGGGCGAATGGCGAAATATCGGATCGCCCGCCGCGGACCCGAAATGGGGACGGGCGCGCGGCCGGGCCTGGACGTCGACGATGCCCTACGCGGAATCTCTCCGCGGCGCCTTTCTGTACGGCGAGGGCGTTCACGGCTGGTCCAACCCGAGGACAGGCCGTTACATGGACGATTTGTGGCTTTACGACGCGAACGCGCACGCCTGGGTAAACATGTATCCCGGCGCCGACATGCGGAAACTCGGCGAGGTGAAACTTACGAAGGACGGATTTGAGTCCTTCGACGGCGAGAGCCCGGTTCCCATCGGCATGATGGTCCACGGCTACGAGATGGTTACCTGGGATCCGCACCGTCAGATCCTCTATGCCATGGAAGCGCCGCACGTCTATCTGAACAGCAAGGTGCCGGGGCTTGCCGATTTAAGGCGAGAGGTCGAGGCGCGTTCCGGCCGCCGTGCGGCGAGTCCGTGGATGTTCGATCCGTGGAACCGCCGCTGGCATCGCGTCCGGACGCCGATGCGCTCGCCGAAACCCCAGGTCGGCGACGTGGTCGTCTATCTGCCCAACAAGCGCGAGGTCTTTCACTACAGCAACCGGCGCGTCGGGTTTTACGATCCGTCGGCAAACGGCTGGCGCGTCGTCCGGCCCGGCGGTTCGCCCCCGGGCTTCGGGATCGACGCAACCGCCTGCTACGACGGCCGGCGCGACCGAATCTACATCGGCGGTGGGAAGTACCCCGAGGCGAAGGGGAGCAACGCGCTCTGGATATTCGACATAAGGACCGAGCGCTGGATCGATCCCAATCCCGCCGGGTCGCCCGGCGGGGTCTCGTACGGCACGAACGTCGCGATCATGAACTGAGATGCGAAGGCCGACCGGGTCGTTCTGATACGCCATGCCGGAGAATCGCGCGGCGTCCACGTCTACGACCCGGAGCGCAACGCTTGGTCCGACGGCAAACGCCCGCTGCCGACGTTCTGGCCGAAAGGCGCGGTTTCGAGCGGGTTCTACCACCCCGGAAACGGCCTGCACTATGTCTTCTCGGCCGGCGACAGCGAAGATAACGGCACGATGTCGGTATTTCGGCTCGGCCGCTGACAGGTTTCGCCGACAGGCCATTGTGGAACGGTCTCGGTGCGGGCTATACGCAGGGGATGAGCATTATCGATCGTCTTCCGCCCGGCGTCGGCGATCTCGTCGGTCGGCCCGTCAGTCGTCTCGAGGACGACGCCATGCTGCGCGGCGCTTCCGCGTATCTCGACGATATCCGTGTCGACGGGGAAGCCCATGCTGCGTTCGTCCGGGCCGTCGAGCCGCACGCCGATATATCGGCGCTCGATATTTCGGGCGCGAGGGCCGTTCCCGGCGTAATTGCCGTTCTCACGGGCGACGATCTACACGCCGACGGTATCGGCGGCATTCCCTGGGAGATCCGGCCGCCCGTCGACGGTATCGACCCCGGGAAGACCATCGAGGCCGGAGATCCGTCGCTGGTCGAACCGCAACCGGCGATGGCGCGCACGCGGGTGCGCTATGTCGGCGAGATCGTCGCCATGGTCGTCGCCGAGACGGCGCACGCCGCCCGCGACGGCGCCGAGCGTGTCGCGGTGTCGTTCGATGCGCTGCCCGCCGTCGTCGACGTCGTCGCCGCGGTCAAGCCGGGCGCGCCCGTCGTCGACCCCCGGTTTCCGGATAATGTCTGCTTTCGCGTCGTGTTCGGCGACAAGGAAAAGACGGATCGGGTGTTCGAGGAGGCGGCGCACGTTACCTCCATCGCGCACGTCCAGAACCGCGGGATCGGCGCGCCGATCGAAACGCGCGGGTACATCGGCGCGTGGGACGCCGACGCGGAGAAATTCACCCTGCATGCGACGGCGGGGAAACCGCATCCGGTCCGCAATACGCTCGCCCGGTTCTGCTTCCGGTGCGCGCCCGAGAAAATCCGCGTGTTCGTGCCCCGTCTCGGGGGCGGCTTCGGCGCGAAGAACGTCGTCTACCCGGAAGAGGTCCTCGTTCTGTGGGCGGCACGGCGGCTGGGACGTCCGGTACGCTGGATCCAGGATCGGTCGGAATCCTTCATCAGCGACGTGCATACCCGCGACCTGGTCTCGCGTGCCGAGTACGCTTTCGATGCCGGTGGCCGCATTCTCGCCATGCGGGTGATCAACGACGGAAACCTCGGCGCCTATCTCGCGCCGCGCGCGGTCAACCCGGTCCGGAACTCGATCAAGATCGCACCCTCCGTCTACGACGTGCCCACGGGCTACCTGGAGGCGCGCGGCGTCTTTACGAACACGGTTCCGACCTGTCCGATCCGGGGCGCGGGAGAGCCCGAGGGGCAGTATTCGCCGGAACGCCTGATGGACGTCGCGGCGCGGGACCTGGGAATCGACCCGCTCGATCTGCGCCGGCGCAATATGATTCCGCCGGACCGCCTTCCGTATCGGACGGTGACGGGTCTGGCCTACGATTCCGGCGACTTCGCATCCAACCTCGAGCGCGCGCTGACGCTGTCGGACCGGCCCGGCTACGAGGCGCGCCGGGCCGCATCGGCGGCGGCGGGACGATTGCGCGGTTTCGCGCTGTGCAACACGATCGAGGCGCTCGGGTTCGGCCTCGACGAAGAGGCCGATATCCGCTGCCTGCCCGACGGGCCGATCGAGCTTCGCATCGGATCGATGTCGAACGGACAGGGACACGATACGGTCTATGCGCAGATCGTCGCCGGCAAGCTCGGCATCCCGCTCGATGCGGTTCGCGTAATCCAGGGGGATACGGACGACATCGCCTACGGTACCGGAACCGGCGCCTGCCGATCCCTGATCGTGGGCGGATCCGCCGTTTCGGTCTCGACCGACGGGGTAATCGAGAAGGGACGACGCATAGCCGCGGGCCTGCTGGAATCGTCCGACGTCGACGTCGAATTCTCGGGCGGGTTCTACCGGGTCGCCGGGACCGACCGGACCGTTTCGTTCGGCGAGGTCGTCCTGCAGGCGGGCGGAATCTCCCACGTCGACCGCTTCATGCCGGGCGACTTCACCTATCCCAACGGGGCGCATTGCTGCGAGGTAGAGGTCGATCCCGATACCGGCGCGGCCCGCGTCGATCGCTACGTCATGGTTCACGATTGCGGAACGCCGGTAAATCCCATGCTTGTGGAGGCGCAACTCATGGGCGGGGTCGTTCACGGTCTCGGGCAGGCGTTCTCGGAGCATGTCATCTACGACCCGGACTCGGGGCAGGTGCTGTCGGGATCGTTCCTCGACTACGGATTGCCGCGCGCCGACGACGTTCCCTCTCCCGACCGTTTCGTATGCGAACTCAACCCGAATCCCACGGACACGAACCCGCTGGGGGCGAAGGCCGTGGGCGAGGCGGGGGTGGCGATCGCGCCGGTCCTTGCCGTGAATGCGGTCGTCGACGCGCTCCGGCCGTGTGGCGTCACGGATCTGTCGATGCCGATGACGCCGGCGAAGGTCCGAATAGCGATCGCGGCGGCGGCGTCCCGACGATAGATTGCGACGGCCGTCCCGGCGCTGCGACCATACGGTACCGAATCCACTGGTTGTTTCTGATCGTATCAACGCGGAAGCCCGCCGCCAGCAAGGGATTGACAGAAATTTTCGCCGGAATTCCGCCGATTTACCCCGTTTGACACGCCGGGGTTCTGCCGTCAGTATTGCGCGCGAAAAATAATGGCGGGGCACACCGGACCCGCGTGTATCACAGGCTCACAACGGAGACCAAAATGAAAAAGATTGCTATTGGAATAGGCGCGATCGCCGCGGCAGCGGTAGCCTCCTCGGCATCCGCCAAGGATACGCTGACGGCTGTTACGGCGTTGCAGACCAACAATGCGATGTCGCAGAGCTTTCTGACGACGTTCATGGGGCCGCTGAACAAGAAGGCCGCCGGCAAGGTCAAGATCAGCTATATCGGCGGCCAGGAAGTCGTGCCCCCGCGCAAGGCGGCGAACGCTCTGAAGCGCGGCCAGTTCGACATGCTGCACTCGCCGACCGCCTACTATATCGGCACCGTGCCGGAAGGTTACGCGATGCTTGCCGGCAATCACGGCCCGGCGGCGATCCGCAAGAACGGCGGCTGGAAGATCTTCCAGGAAATCTATGCCAAGAAGGCCGGCGCGCATCTGCTCGCGTGGGGCGAAAGCATGACGTCTTACCACATGTATCTCGCCAAGAAGCCGCCGATGAAGGACGGTATTCCCGACCTGACCGGCTTCAAGATGCGCGCGACCGGCACCTACCGCCCGCTGTTCCGGGCGCTCGGCGCGACGACCGTCAACATCAAGTCGAGCGAAGTCATTAATGCCGTCCAGCGCGGCACGGTCGACGGGTTCGGCTTCACCGATCAGCCCGCGTCGGTCGGCATGCAGGAAGTCATCAAGTACCGCGTGGTGCCGAACTTCTACCAGACCAACACGGTCGTCACGATGAACCTCGATGCCTGGAAGGCGATGACCGCCGAGCAGAAGAAGATTCTCGAAACGGTCGGTATCGAATACGAGACCGCTTCCGTGATGTGGACGGAAGAGGTCCGCGCGGCCGACGAGAAGAAAATGAAGGCTGCCGGCGCACAGGACATCGTTCTCGAGGGCGCCGCCGCGTCGAAGTATCTCGAAATCGCGCACGGCGAAATCTGGAAGGAACTCGCGAAGCGGTCCGAGTACGCCGACCAGCTTCGGCCGCTTCTGTACCAGCCCGGCAAGCCTCAGTGGCAGGTCGACATTCAGGGCTCGCGTCACAAGAAGTAATCTCCGCCTGACTTAGCGAAGGTTTATCTTGATGGAGGCCTTGGACAAGGCTTCGGAACGTGTTGTGACGGCGCTGGCCTATCTGG
>JAYPTI010000050.1:0-19085 GCA_038133505.1 Alphaproteobacteria bacterium | reverse complement strand
CGCCTGGGTTGTCTGGGTCGTTTCCTGTGCCTTCTGCGCCTCGCGGAGCGCGCGCTCCTGCTCCATCCGCGGGCCTTCGACCAGAACCTGATAGCCCAGCAGGATGGAAACCGACAGGACGATCGCGAGGATCAGGTTGCGTTGTTCCATCATCGCCTAGGCGTCTCCCTCGGGAACCGGATCGTAGCCGCCCGCGCTCCACGGATGGCACCGGACAATCCGCCGCAGCGCGAGCCAGCCGCCGCGCAGCGCGCCGTGCGTCCGGACTGCCTCGATGGCATATCCCGAACAGGTCGGATGGAACCGGCAGGTTTGCGGAATAACCGGAGAGACCAGCAGCTGGTACAGACGGGCAAGCCCGACGATCAGGGCGCTCGGTATGGATCCGATGAATTTCATCGACGACTTCTGTCAGACGGGTCTTGCGATTGGTCGTCCGGCTCCAGCAGGGCGCCGAGCCGGCGCAGTCCCGTTTCCAGATCCTCCTTCAGGGCGGCGAACTCGCGGCCCGGTGTCTCCTGTCGTCCGATCAGGACGTAATCGTTTCCCGGCGCGGCCCGGCGCGCCAGCACGTCTTCGGCCGCAGCCCGCAGGCGGCGGCGTGCGCGATTTCGCACGACGGCATTGCCGACACGGCGGCTGACCGTCAGGCCGTAACGCGGCGCATCCAGTTCGGCGCGGTCTTCCGGCGGTTGCGGGGCGACCTGCAGCACGACGCCAGGAGCTGCCCACTTGGTTCGGCGGGCGGCGACCCGGAGAAACTGTTTGCGGGTCTTGAGGCGCTCGAGCATTGCGCCCTCGCAATCAGGCGGAAAGACGCTTGCGACCCTTGGCGCGGCGGCGGGAAAGAACCCGGCGGCCACCTACGGTTTGCTTGCGCGCGCGAAAGCCGTGCCGTCTCTTGCGTACGAGTACGCTGGGCTGGAATGTACGTTTCAAGGCTGACTCCGCTTGGCGGTCTTTTCTCAAACAGGCCCGGTGTATAGTTGATTTGTCCCTTCGAAGTCAACGCGCCTGATAAAGGCCGTTTTCCGCCGTTTTTGGGCCTTCACGCTTTGTTGAGCGGGTGTTGATTAGAGTCTGCCCCTCCGTCGTTCCAGATATCGGGAGCGCGGACGGCGTCGGCCGCGCATAACAATGGTCCAGCAGGGGGCTAATATGGTAATGCGCACATCAGGAAACGCCTCGGCCGCGATCTCCGGTACATCGGTCCAGTCTGACGGCTCCGGGGACGTTCACGGCGAGAAAACGGCAATGAACGAGAGCTCCAACCCATCCTCGCCCCCGCGCCGCAAAGGCGGCTTGTCCGCCGGCCGGGTCGTGCCGATCGCCGTTCTCGCGGCAGGTCTCGCGGCGTTCTTCGCCTTCGACCTGAATTCCTATATCTCGCTCGACGCGCTCAAGACCCACCAGGATCAGCTCAAGCTCTGGGTCGACAATTACGGGGTCCTGACGGGGGTCGCGTTCATGGCGATCTACGCCGTCGCCGTGGCGTTCTCCATTCCCGGCGCGGTGTTCATCACCATCGCCGGGGGGCTGATGTTCGGCCCCTATCTGGCGACGGTCTATGTCGTGATCGGCGCGACGATCGGGGCGCTCGCCGTGTTCCTTGCCGCGCGATACGCCTTCCAGGATTTCTTCCGGCAGAAGGTCGGCTCTGCGGCGAAGCGCATGGAGGCCGGCTTCCGGGAGAACGAGCTCAGCTACATGTTCATTCTCCGGCTGGTGCCGCTGTTTCCGTTCTGGCTGGTCAATCTCGTCCCGGCCTTCCTCGGCGTCAGCGTCCGCACTTATGTTATCGGCACGCTGATCGGGATCATCCCGGGAGCTTTCGTCTATTCTCTCGTCGGCGACGGCGCGGGTGCGGTGCTCGAAGCCGGCGGCGATCTGAACCTCGCGATCATCTTCGAGCCGCGGTTCCTCGCGCCGATCGTCGGGTTGGCGGTGCTGGCCTGCGTGCCGATCGTCTATAAGAGGATCAAGACGCGGCGGGGGACGCCCGCCGCCTGACCGCGATCCGCGACCGGACCGACAACGCGAACCACGAACGCCCCAACAGACAAGGTGCTTCCCCCAATGGAAAAGATCACTGCCGACATCTGCATCATCGGCGGCGGTTCCGGCGGTCTGTCCGTCGCAGCCGGCGCGTCCCAGATGGGTGCCGACGTCGTCCTGCTCGAACGGGCGAAGATGGGCGGCGACTGCCTGAACTACGGCTGCGTCCCGTTGAAATCGATGATCGCCGCGGCGCATGCCGCTCAGGCAGTGCGCGAGGCGGGGCGGTTCGGGATCGATGCGCCCGAACCCTCGATCGACTTCGCCCGCGTCCACGCCCACGTGCACGGGGTGATCGGCGCGATCGCGCCGCATGACTCCGTCGAGCGGTTCGAAGGGCTCGGGGTTCGGGTCATCGAGGAAGCCGGACGCTTTACCGGCCCGCGGACGGTCATGGCGGGCGACACCGAAATCACCGCGAAGTGGTTCGTCATCTCGACGGGCTCCCATGCCGGCGCGCCGCCCATTCCCGGGCTCGACGGCGTCGACTACCTGACCAACGAGACGATCTTCGACAACACCGCTGCGCCCGAGCACCTCGTCGTCATCGGCGGCGGGCCGATCGGCAGCGAGCTCGCGCAGGCGCACCGGCGGCTCGGCTGCCGCGTGACCATCCTCGATATCGGACAGACGCTCGCCAACGACGATCCGGAACTCGCCGAGGTCGTTCGCACCCGCATGCTGAAGGAAGGGGTCGACATCCGTGCCGGGATCGAGATCGTCTCCGTGGAGAAGGCCGGCGACGGCATCGCCGTCAACATCCGCGACGGCGGAGAGGATCGGCGCGTCGAAGGCTCGCACCTGCTCGTGGCGGCGGGACGCATTCCCAATCTCGACGGGCTCGATCTCGAGAGCGCGGGCATCGAGTACGACCGGCGCGGCGTGAAGGTGGACGACCGGCTGCGCAGTTCCAACAAGCGCGTCTTCGCGATCGGCGATGCGGCCGGAAGCTTCCAGTTCACGCACGTCGCGGGCTATCACGCCGGCATCGTGATCCGGAACGCGCTGTTCCGACTGCCGGCCAAGGTCGACTACACGGCGCTTCCCTGGGTCACCTATACCGACCCCGAGCTCGCCCATGTCGGCCTGAACGAGAAACAGGCGCGCGAGAAGCTGGGCGACATCCGGATCCTGCGCCATCCGTTCGCCGAGAACGACCGCGCGCAGGCCGAAGGCCGCACCGACGGGCTCGTTAAGGTGATCGTGACGCCGAAGGGCGTCGTGGTCGGTGCGACGATCGTCGGCGCGCACGCCGGCGAGCTGATCCAGAGCTGGATCCTGCCTATCCAGAAGAAGATGAAGGTAAAGGAGATCGCCGGGCTGATCCTGCCCTATCCGACGCTGGGCGAGGCGAACAAGCGGGCCGCCGGCAGCTTCTTCACGACCGCCCTGTTCAGCGAACGCACGAAGAAGGTCGTTCGCTTCATCCTGAAATTCGCCTGATTCCCGCCCCGCTCCGCATTCCTCACGGCGAGTTGAGAGATGGTGATCGGACTGTGCGTTTCCGTCCCCCAGGAATCCCCATCTAATTCAGTGGACGGCGGAAATGTCTCCGCGGTCCGAGGTTTCCGCAAAGTCATCCGGGAGAATATCGATGATCAAGAAAACCGTTACCGTTCTCAGCGTTGCCGCTCTTGCCGCGGGCGCCGTTGCGCTTCCCGCCGCTGCCGCCGGCATGTCCGACGCCCCCGTCCAGATCGCTGCCTGCGGTCCGTGCGCGGCGAAGAACCCGTGCGCAGCCAAGAACCCCTGCGCGGCGAAGAATCCCTGCGCCGCCAAGAACCCGTGCGCCGCGAAGAATCCGTGCGCCGCCAAGAAGTAACGGCGTCGGCATTCCGGTCCTTCGAGGCCGTTCGGGAAACGCCCTCCCCCGCGGGAGGGCGTTTTCTTTTTCATAATTCATTTTTGAATCAAAGGGATAGAGCAATCGCGGCCGGTTTTGTATAGTGGCCCGATGGATCAACCGAGACGGCGCCTGCCGATCTATCTGACGGGGCTTTCGGCCCGGCTTCTGCTGCTCACGATCTTCTTCGTCATGCTGAGCGAAGTCTTCATCTATGCGCCGTCGATCGGCCGCTACCGCATTTCCTATATGGAGGAGCGGATCGCGTCGGCGCATCTCGCCAGCCTCGCGCTCGAAGCCCCGGCCGACAATCGCGTCGGCCGCGACCTGCTGGAAGAGCTTCTCAAGAGCGCCAAGTCGTACGGCGGCGGCCGCAATCCAAGGCGCTGATGCTGAGCCGCGACATGCCGCCGGAGATCCACGCGACGTACGATACCCGCGACAAGGAATTCTTCGCGCTGATAGGCGAAGCGCTGATGGTGCTGTGGCGGAACGAGCCGCGGATGATCCGTGTCATCGGCCCGTCGCCCCGTAACGACAATGTCGTCGTCGAGACGGTGATCGACGAGTACGCGATGCGCGAGAGCATGTTCGACTATTCGAGCCGCATCCTCGCGCTGTCGATCCTGATCTCGCTGATGACGGCGACGCTGGTCTATCTCAGCCTGCAATGGATGTTCGTCCGCCCGATGCTCAACCTGACGGACAGCATGGTGAATTTCCGGCGCGACCCCGACGACGCGCGCCGCCTGATCCGGCCGGGCAGGCGGCGCGACGAGATCGGCCGCGCCCAGCGCGAGCTTGCCCAGATGCAGCGCCGGCTGCGCGACGCGCTGAAGCAGCGGACGCGCCTCGCCGCGCTCGGCACCGCCGTCACCAAGATCAATCACGACCTCCGCAACATCCTGGCGACCGCGCAGCTCGTCTCCGACCATGTCTCGGAGAGCGAGGATCCGAAGGTGCGCAAGATCGCGCCGACCCTGCTGGGCGCCATCGACCGGGCGGTCGCGCTGTGCAGCCGCACCCTCAATTTCGCGAACGAGGGCTCTCCCGCGCCGGAGCTGACCCATTTCGACCTCGCCGGGCTCGTCAGCGACATCGCGACCGACCTGTCGGCGCGCGGCGACCAGACCGGCATGATCGAAAACTCGGTACCGCGCGCGTTCGAAATCTTCGCCGACCGGGAGCAGTTCTACCGGGTAATCTCGAACCTGATCCTGAATGCCTTCCAGGCGGGGGCGACCAAGGTGTCGGTCGCGGCGGAGACCCAGGGCGAGACGACCCGGATCGAGATCGAGGACAACGGACCGGGCCTTCCCGACAGGGTGCGCGAACATCTTTTCCAGCCCTTCCAGGGCACGACCCGCGTCGGCGGCAGCGGTCTCGGCCTCGCGATCACGCGCGACCTGATGCGCGGCCACGGCGGCGAGGCGGAGCTCGGCCGGACCGGCCCCGACGGCACCGCCTTCGTCCTGCGCCTGCCGGTGGAGGAGAAGCGCGAGCGCACCCGCTTCGGCCGGCCGGTTTCCGACGAGCGTCCGGGGCCGCCCGCGAATGCGGCGGAATAGCGCGTTGCGCCCCCGGCGCCGAGACGCTATCAATCCCGCCAACGGAAACGCTGACTGACGAGACGCATCATGGACAATATGTCGAACTGGATTCTCGGTTTCTGCACGGTCGTCATGGGCCTTGGCGGGCTGTTCGTGGCCGCGAACGCCGGCGAGGGCCTCGGCTATTACGGCGGGCTCGCGATGTTCGCTTTCGCGGTGCTGTTCGTCTTCTTCCTGATCCGCACCTCGATGGACCACGAGGAGAGCAAGGGCGGCCACTGACCGCCCCGCTGACGAGCAGTCGCACCGGACGATCCACGACGCGCCCGCACGGGCGCGTTTTTCGTTTCAGGGATCCGGGCCGAGGCTCAGGAAGGCGTTTGCGGCGCGACCCGGGCGAGCCACAGCGCGACCGCGCCGCCGCCCGCCGACAGGGCGATCATCGCGAAGAACGCGGCGCCGCCGAACGCCTCGTAGAGCCCGCCCGTCACCAGCATCATCACGCCCATGACCAGCCCGATGGCGAATCCCGAATAGAGGCTCTGCGCCGACGCCGACATGCGATCGGGCACGTTCCGCAGCATGTACTGCATGGCGGCCAGATGCGCCGCGCCGAAGGTCAGCCCGTGCAGCCACTGGACCGAGATCAGGACCCACAGGTCGCTGGAGACCGCGAGGACGGACCAGCGCACGATGCCGGCGCCGGCCGCGAGCAGCATAAGCCGGGTCGGCCCGAGCCGGCGCATCACCGCGCCCGAGAATGCGAACAGGACGATTTCGGCGATGACGCCCTCTGCCCATAACGCGCCGATCACGTCGTCGGCGAGTCCTGCGGCGCGCCAGTGGATCGTCCCGAACACGTAGAGCACCGCGTGGCTCGACTGCAGCAGGCTCACCGCGGCTATGAACACCAGGAAATGCCGCTGGCGCAGCAGCGCGAATGCCGGAATGCGGACGGCGGCGGAAACCGGGTCTTCCGCATCGCCGGTTTCGCTTCTTCCCGGCCGGCGGAGGGGGAGGCCGAACCCGGCGAAGAAGGCGGCGGCCAGCGACGCGATCATCATCCACAGGATCGCCGCGTCGCCCGACCGCTGCACCACCCAGCCCGCGGCGTAGGCCGCGAGAATGAAGGTGATCGAACCCCATAGCCTTACGCGGCCGTAGTCGAAGCCGTAGGCGGCGGCCGAGCGCGTCGCGAGATTTTCGCCCAGCGGAATGAGCGCCATGAACATCGCGCTGGCGAGGATGCTGACGACGAAGAGCTGCCAGAACCCGTCGGCGAGGCCGAACAGCGCGTACGTCGCGACGCCGCCCGCCGCAGAGATCAGGATGATCTTGCGGTGCGCGCCGGATTTGTCGGCGAAATGCGCGATGAACGGATTGGCGAAGGCTCGGATCCACACGCCGATGGACAGGATCAGGCTGATTTCCGCCGCATCCAGCCCGCGATGCTTCAGCCACGCCGGCCAGAACGGCAGGTGAATGCCGACCGCGAGGAAGATCGCCGCGTAATAGAAGGAGAACCGGTATGCCATCTTGCCCGGAATCTTTTAGGGCAAATCGGGATCGGCGGCATCCGCAAATCGACCGATGGCGGCCCTGCCGCCGGTGGCGCTTCCGTTGTGTCCGTGCTATCCGGTTCGCAACCGAAAACGGACAACGCAAAAGGTGAGTGACAGCCGGATGCCTGCAAAAACCATTAAGGTCGACAGCGCCGCCGAGGCGTATCTTACGGTGCTCAAGGACCGCGGCGTGGACTATCTGCTCGGAAATGCGGGCACCGACTTCCCGTCGATCATCGAAGGGCTGTCGAAGTCGCTGACCGGCGAGGGCAGCGCGCCGACGCCGATCACCGTGCCGCACGAGAATTTCGGCGTCGCGATGGCGCACGGCTACTACGTCGCGACCGGCCGTCTGGCCGCCGTGATGGTGCATGTGAATGTGGGCACGGCCAACGCGATCTGCGGCGTCATGAACGCCGCGCGCGAGAATGTGCCGATCCTGATGACGTCGGGCCGGACGCCGCTGACCGAGGAAGGCTTCGACGGGTCGCGCTCGCTCTATATTCACTGGGGCCAGGAGATGTTCGACCAGGCCTCGGTCGTCCGAGAGATGGTCAAGTGGGACTACGAACTGCGCAATGCGAAGCAGATCGAGACCATCGTCGACCGCGCCATCACCGTCGCCACCAGCGAGCCGCGCGGGCCGGTATATCTGTCGCTGCCGCGCGAGGTGCTGGCCGAGGACCCCGGCGAGTTCACGTTCCAGTCGCCGACGCGCCGCGTCGCCGCGCAGGGCTTCGCCGCCGACCCGAAAGCGATCGACGAAGCCGCGGAGATTTTGGCGAACGCCGAGAACCCGATCATCATCACCGCATCGATGGGCCAGAACCGCGCCGCCGTGCCTGTGCTCGAAGACCTCGCCGAGCGCTTCGCCCTGCCGGTCATCAGCTACCGGCCGCGCTACGTGAACATCTCGTCCGACCATCCGATGCACATGGGCTACGAGCCGGGCGCCTATCTGCCCAAGGTCGACGCGGTGCTCGTGGTCGATTGCGACGTGCCGTGGATCCCGTCGCTGCACAAGCTCAATCCCGATGCCAAGGTCATCCAGATGGGTGCCGACCCGCTGTTCGAGCGGTACCCGGTGCGCGGCTTCCAGGGCGATCTCGCGATCAAGGGCAGCGCCGCCGTGGCGCTCGGCCAGATCGCCGACGCGCTCGCGTCGCGCGAGAAGGGCGCGAAGGCGCGCATAGATGCCCGCCGCGGCCACATCGGCGAGACCAAGGCCGAACAGGCGGCTGCCCGTCAGGCGCAGATCGAGAAGATCGCCGCCGGCGGCGGCGCGATGGACAACAACTGGGTCGCGCATTGCCTCGGCCAGGTGAAGGAGGACGAGGACGTGCTCGTTTCTGAATCCCAGCTCGGCATCGCGAACCTCGCGCTGCGCCGTCCCGGCTCCTATTTCGGCACCAGCCCGTCGGGCGGTCTCGGCTGGGGCCTCGGCGCGGCGCACGGCGTCAAGCTGGGCGAGCGCGACCGGCGCACGTTCTGCGTCGTCGGCGACGGCTCCTACATGTTCGGCAACCCGACGCCGGCGCATTTCGTCTCGGCCGCCTACGACCTGCCGGTCCTCACCGTCATCATGAACAACAAGATGTGGGGCTCGGTCCGCAAGGCGACGCTCGGCCTCTATCCCGAAGGCGCGGCGTCGCAGGCCAACCAGGCGCCGCTCACCTATCTCGATCCCGCGCCCGACTATCACAAGATCGTCGAGGCGTCGGACGGGTACGGCGAAGAGGTGAAGGAGCCGTCCGAGCTGCCCAAGGCGCTCGAACGCGCCCTCAAGGCGGTCGACGTCGACAAGCGACAGGCGGTGCTCAACGTCCACACCACCTACGACGACGCCGCGGCAATCGCCGACGCCCGTCGCTGACGCCGCCGTGTCGTTTCCTGCGGATGCGCTGAACGACCAGCTCGGCCGGCTCGCGGAGCATCCCTTCTACGTGGGCCGGCTGCCGGCGACCGTTGCCGATGCGGAGGAGTTCGCCGCGTCGGTGCCGCTGATGTCGCGCGCCGATCTCGTCTCGGAAATGTCGAAGCCCGGCTACGGCGCGTTCGGCGGGTCGAACCCGGTGCGCATCAATCTCAGCCCGATGGGCGCGTCGCTCGTCCCCGCGATGCAGACGGCGACCGACCTCGCCAACATGATCGCCGCAGCGCGCACGCATCTCGATGCGTGCGGCATCGGGCCGGGCGACGTCTGCGCGGTCACCTTCGGCTATCACCTGTTCGTGGCGGGCCTGTTCTACCAGTCGCAGATGGAGGCGCACGGCGTCGGCTGCATTCCCCTGGGCCCCGGCGAGGCGGAGAGGGCCGTCGAGGTGTGCGCGCAGCACAACGTCACCGTGCTTGCGGGCAATCCGTCGTTTTCGCTCAAGCTGATCGAGGCCGGGCTCAAACCGCCGAAGGTGTTCTTCGCCGGCGGCGAGGCGTTCACCGGCAACCCCACGCTCTACGGCGCAGTGCAGGCGGCGATGCCGGACACGGTCCTCGTCGATTCCTTCTCGCTGTCGGAATTCCTGCCCGTTGCGCGCACCTTCCCGGGCGGCGAGGGCGTGCACGTGTTCGACGAGCTGGTCCATGCCGAGGTCATCGACCCCGCGACCGGCGAGAGCGTCGCGGACGGCGAGCGCGGCGAGCTGGTTCTCACCCATCTGAAAAAGGAAGCGCAGCCGCTGGTCCGCTATCGCACCGGCGATCTGACGGTGAAGCAAACGACCGATCCGGTCTGCGGGCGCACCGTGAACCTGCCGCGCGTCGTGTTCGGCCGCACCGACGACATGGTCAAGGTGAAGGGCGTGAAGCTGTATCCGTCCGAGATCCGCGCCGTGCTGCTGGGTCTCGACGGGCCGACCGGCGGTTACCGGCTGACGGTATCGGCCAAGGCCGGCGGCGGCGACCGCCTCGCGCTCGCGATCGAGGGAAGCGGCGGCGACGACGTGGCCGAGGAAGTGGCGCGACGCTTCAAGAGCCAGACGCTGATCTCCGCCGACGAGATCGCCTTCGAGGAAACGCTCGCCGAAGGTCCGGCGGTTGTGGATGAACGGGGATAGACAATGACGGATGCACCCTGGCGGCTGATCGTCGACCGAAATTCCTATGCCGATTTCTCGGTGTCCGTGTCTCCCGCGGTGGAGCAGGCGGTGGTCGAGGGCAAGGCGCCGCCGACGATCTTTCTCAATATCTTCGACCGGGATTCGATCACCGTCGGCGTCAACGAGGACCCCGAACAGGTGCTCGATCTCGATTTCTGCCGGGAGAACGGCATCGATTTCCGGCGCCGGGTGAACGGAGGCGGCGCGATCTATACCGGCACGGGATCGGCGTTTCTCGTCTATTTCGTGCCGACCTCGCATCCCGACGTTCCCGAGACCACCGCCGAGGCATTCCCCAAGATCCTGACGGCGCTCGCCGAGACCTTCAGGGAGCTTTACGGCTTTCCCGCCGAGTACCGGCCGCTCAACGACGTCCAGGTCGAGGGGCGCAAGCTGGTCCCGACGTCGCTCAAGATCGAGAACGGCGTCATGACGTTCCGCATCGTCGTCAACGTGAAGGAAATGGACACCGATCTCGCCGCCGGCGCCATGCCGATGCCGCCCGAGAAGGTGAAGGACAAGGTGCTGAAGGACCTGCAGTCCCGCTTCACGTGCCTCGAACGCGAGGCGGGGCGCGAACTGACCGAGCAGGATCTGGAAGAAATGACCCGTGCTGCGGTCGCACATGCGTTCGGCGAACCCGCCCTGGAACCCGGCAAGCTGACCGATACCGAGCGCGCCTACGCTGAAGCGTTCCGCAAGAAGTTCGACAACGAGGGCTGGCTCTATGGCAAGAGCGAGCGCAACCGCTTCGGCGCCATCGCCGGTCCCGGCAACACGGTCGGCCGCGGGCGCGAGAAGGCGGTGGGCGGGATGATCTGGGCAACGCTCGTCGTCCGCGACGGCAAGGTTCTGCATGCCGTGATCAACGGCGACTGGCACCCGCGACCGATCGACGGCGTCGCGTGGCTCGAAGAGGCGCTCGCCGGCGTCGACGCGGAAGAGGGCGCGCTGCGAGAAGCGGTCGCGGCCTTCCTCGCGCGCGACGACGTCGAGTTCGCGGGCGTCGAGGTCGACGATCTGATGTCGGCCCTGACCAAGGCGCTGGCGGACCTGAAGGCGCTTGCCTGACTCCGAAAAACGGATCGTCGGAGAGGGTGTCACCCCCTCCCTGGCCCTCCCCCTCGAGGGGGATGGGATTCCAGGTGGATAGGGCGCGTCCCCTCTCCCCCACGGGGAGAGGGCTCGGGAGAGGGGGGCCGTCCGACGAACTCCCCGCAACCGGAGGCGCCTACGCCCTCCATTTCGAGCTGGCCTCGCCGCTGACGCTGGAGATCGGGCGGCTCGGACATCCCGTGCTCGACCCCGGCGTCTATATATATGCGGGCAGCGCCTACGGCCCCGGCGGGATCGCCGCGCGTGTCCGCCGTCATCTGAACCCCGACAAAAAACCCCACTGGCACGTCGACCGGGTGAGCGCCGCCGCGGCCTGCGTGCGCATAGAGGCGTTCCCTGGCGGCCGCGAATGCGACATCGTCGCGCGGCTTCTCGCGGCGGGCGGTTCGGTGCCGGTGCCGGGCTTCGGCAGCACTGACTGCCGCGTCTGCGCGTCGCATCTCGTCCGTGTTGCCGCCCCCCGGTAAAACCGCAATAGTGCCGCGCGGTTAATCAGGGGGACGGAAAATGGCTGTCGTAAACGTCGAGAAACGCGCCGACGGCATCGCGCGCATCGCGATCAACCGGCCGGACAAGCGCAACGCGCTCAACGACGAGGTGCGAAAGACGCTGATCGTCGAGCTGCGGAAGCTGCTGGAAGACGTCGGCGTTCATGCCCTGCTGCTGACCGGCGAGGGCGGCCATTTCTGCGCGGGCGGCGACATCGCCAGCATGGAGGGTCTCACCTCGCGCAGCGCGCGGGCGCGCATGAAGCAGAACCACGAGATCGTGCGGCTGATCGCGGATGCCGAAAAGCCCGTCGTGACGGCGGTCGAGGGGTTCGCGGTCGGCGCGGGCGCGGGCCTTGCGATGCTGGGCGATACGGCGGTAATCGCCGAGAACGGCACCATCGGTTTCCCCTTCTTCAAGGTCGGCTTGATCCCCGACTACGGCATCCTCCACACACTGCCGCGCCGCGCCGGCGGCGCGAAAGCGCGTCAGTTCCTGCTTTATGCCCGCATGGTCAAGGCGCCGGAAGCCGTGGAGGCCGGGATCGCCGACGAGCTCGTCGAGGAAGGAAAAGCGGAGGAGACCGCGGTCGAACGCGCGCTCGAACTCGCGGCAATGCCGCCGGTCGCGTTCGCCATCGCCAAGCGCCAGCTCGGCCTGTGGCCCGAAAGCCTCGACGCGGCGCTCGAAATGGAAGCGCTGGCCCAGACCGGTTGCCTGGGGGCGGGCGAGTTCCAGGAGGGTTTCGCGGCGTTCATGGAAAAGCGCGCGCCCGACTTCCGGAAGTAACGAACGTGCCGGCAACATGACGCCTCAGGTTCTCAAGACCCGCATTACCGATCTGTTCGGGATCGACCATCCGCTGGTCTGCGGCGGGATGATGTGGCTGGCCGACGCCGACTACGTCTCGGCCGTCGCGCGCGCAGGCGCCGTCGGTTTCATAACGCCGCGATCGTTTCCGACGCCGGAGGATTTTCGCGACCAGCTGAAAAAGGCGCAAGCCCAGTCGGATGGGAAGCCGTTCGGCGTGAACCTCTACGTATCCGCGCGCCCCGAAGCCAACGAACAGCTCGCTCTGTTCCTCGACATCTCCATCGAGGAGGGCGTGAAGTTCGTCGAGACGGCCGGCTATTCTCCGAAGGCATTCATGCCGAAGATCAAGGAAGCGGGCATCACCGTCATCCACAAATGCACGACGCTGCGCCACGCCCAGTCCGCCGAGCGCGCCGGCGTCGATGCGGTGACGATCCTCGGCGCGGAGGCGGGCGGCCATCCCGGCATGGACCTGATCGGCACCATGGTGCAGGGCGCGATCGTGCCGCACGGGCTCGACATTCCCGTCGTGCTGGCGGGCGGGATGGGCACCGGGCGGCAGCTCATGGCGTGTCTCTCGCTCGGCGCCGACGCGATGCTGCTCGCGACGCGCATGATCGTCGCCGAGGAAATCTGGGCGCACGCCGACTACAAGCGGCATATCGCGACGCTCGGCCCCGACGGGACCAAGATCATCATGTCGATCTTCGGCGACAATTCGCGGGCCATCGATAATGCCTCGACGCAGGCGATTCTCGATCTCGAGGCTCAGGGCGTCACCGACTACGAGGCCTACCGGCCGCACGTGCAGGGCACGCTTCAGCGCGAGGCATACGAGGACGGCGACTGGATGCGGGGCGCGATGTCGCTCGGCCAGGCGGTCGCGTTCGCCGGCGAGATCGAGCCGGTCGAGGCGATCGTCGACGGGATCATGGCGGAAGCCGTTTCCGTGCGTGCGCGCCTGAACGCGCTATAAGAGTACGAAAGACAGGAACCAAGAGGGCGGCCGGATGGCACAGGACGTAAATTCCCCCGACTACACGATCGGCGTGATCGGCACCGGGACAATGGGGCGCGGCATCGCGCAGATCGCCGTCGTCGGCGGCTTCCGCGTAAAGATGTACGACGCGCAGGACGGCGCGGCCGGGCAGGCGGAGGAGTTCATCCACCGCATGGTCAACCGCGCCGCCGAGAAGGGCCAGATGTCGGAAGGCGACGCGGCCGCCGCCAACGGCCGGCTGGGCATCGCAACGACGCTGGCGGACTTCGCAGGCTGCGGCATGGTCGTCGAGGCCATCGTCGAGAATCTCGACATCAAGCGCGAGCTGTTCCGCGAACTCGAAGGCATCGTCGCCGACGACACGATCCTCGCGTCCAACACCTCGTCGCTGTCGGTCACCCAGATTGCCGCCGGCTGCGAACGGCCGGAGCGCGTCGCCGGCTACCACTTCTTCAATCCGGTGCCGCTCCTGAAGGTGGTCGAGGTCGTCGACGGCCAGATGACCGCGCCTTGGGTCGCCGACAAGCTGGACGCCATCGCCCACAAGTGCGGCCACGAGCCGGTGCGCACCCAGGACACGCCGGGCTTCCTCGTTAACCACGCCGGTCGCGGCCTCTATACCGAGGGCGTGCGTATCCTCGCGGAGGGCATCGCCCAGCCGCACCAGGTCGACGACGTGCTGCGCGAGGGCGGCGCGAATTTCCGGATGGGCCCGTTCGAGCTGATGGATACCACCGGGCTCGACGTCTCCGGCGTCGTGATGGAATCGATCTACGAGCAGTTCTATCAGGAGCAGCGTTTCAAGCCGCAGGCCTTCATCCGCAACCGGATGGCCGCCGGGTTGCTCGGCCGCAAGACCGGGCAGGGGTTCTACAAATACGACGACAACAAGAAAGTCGTTCCGAAGGAGCCCAAGACGCCGACCGACCTGCCGGACGCGGTCTGGGTCGGCCCCAAGGGACATGACGGCGCCGCCGCGCTCGCCAAATTCCTCGCCGAGTCGACCGGCGGCAAGGTCGAGATCGAGAGCGGCGACAAACCGTCGGCGCGCTCGATCTGCATGATCGCGCCGTGGGGCCGCGATGCGACGATGACGGCGCTCGATCTCGGCATCGAGGCGGAGCGCACGGTCGCCGTCGATCCGCTGTTCGGCTTCGAGGGCCGCCGGACGCTGATGACGACCAGCGTCACCGACGAGGGCGTGCGCGACATGGCGCATGCGGCGCTCGCCGCGGATGGTGGCGCCGTGACCGTGATCCACGACAGCCCCGGCTTCATCGCCCAGCGTGTGATCGCGACCATCGTCAACATCGCCTCCGAGATCGCGCAGATGCGGATCGCGACGCCGGGCGACATCAACAAGGCCGTCCGCCTCGGCCTCGCCTATCCGCAGGGACCGCTGGAGTTCGGCGACAGCGTCGGCGCGTCGCGCATCCACGCGATCCTGACGGCGATGTACGGCTTCTACGGCGATCCCCGCTACCGGCCGAGCCCGTGGCTGACGCGGCGCGCGCGGCTCGGCGTTTCGCTGATGACGCCGGAGGCGTGAGACCGGTGCGGCTCGCCGTCCTTGCCGCGGCGGCCGTCGCCGCCGGCTGCGCCGCAAACCCTTCCGAAAGCCCCGCGCCGGTCAAGCTGATCGATACGAAGGTCGATACCGTCGGCGCGCCCATCCGCTATCCGGAAGGCACGGCGCACGTCTCGTCCTATGTGCTGACCCTGGTTCCCGGCAAGGAGACGGGCTGGCACCGTCACGACGTGCCGCTCTACGCGCACGTTCTTTCGGGCGCGTTGACGGTCGATTACGGGCCGAAGGGCAGCAAGACCTACCGCACCGGCGATACGCTGATGGAGGCGATGGACATCTGGCACAACGGCCACGCCATCGGCGACGAACCGGCCCGATTGCTGATCGTGTTCATGGGCTCGGACGCGGCGAAGAACACGGTGATGCGCAAATAAGCGCCGTGCGGGCAGGGCGAAAATATTTTGCATTGCAACAAAAGCTTGATTTCCAAGCCATCCGACGACACATGTTCGTCATGGCCGAAACGGCGAAAAACAAGCCCCGGCAGCGGCGCAAGACCGCTGCGGCAAAGCCCGCCAACGTCAATGTTGCATTGCAAGGCGGCGGCGCCCATGGCGCGTTCACCTGGGGCGTGCTCGACAGGATTCTCGAAGACGGCCGCATCGGTTTCGAAGGCGTCAGCGGCACCAGCGCCGGGGCGATAAACGCGGTCGTCCTCGCCGACGGGTTCGCGGAAGACGGCCCGGACGGGGCGCGCGCCGCGCTCGAACGGTTCTGGTACGCGGTCAGCGTCGCGGGCCGGGCGAGCCCGATCCAGCGTTCGCCCATCGACCAGTTCTTCGGCAACTGGAACCTCGACGTTTCCCCCGCCTATATCGCGTTCGACCTGATGTCGCGGCTCGTTTCGCCCTACGAACTGAACCCCCTCAACATCAATCCGCTTCGCGATCTCGTCGCGGACAACGTCGATTTCGACCGGGTGCGGGCCTGCACCGAGCTCAAGCTGTTCCTGTCCGCGACCAACGTGCATTCCGGAAAGGTGAAGGTTTTCACCGGCGACGAGATAACGCCCGACAGCGTGATGGCGTCCGCCTGCCTGCCGCATCTCTATCACGCCGTCGAGATCGACGGCGTACCCTACTGGGACGGCGGCTACAGCTGCAATCCGGCACTGTTCCCGTTCCACTATTCCTGCACCACGGACGACCTTCTGCTGATCCAGATCAACCCGATCGAGCGTCTGGAGACGCCAACGTCGGCGCGCGAGATCCTCGACCGCATGAACGAGATTTCCTTCAACAGCTCGCTGCTGAAGGAGCTGCGCGCGATCGAGTTCGTCGCCCGCCTGATCGACGAGGGGGCGCTGGACAGGGGCCATTACTCGCAGGTCCGGCTGCACCGGATCGACGGCGGCGAGACGCTCGCCGAGCTGCAGGCGTCGAGCAAGATGAACGTCGAATGGGCGTTCTTCACGATGCTGCGCGACAAGGGACGCGACGCCGCGTCCGGGTGGCTGGACGCGCACGCCCATCAGGTCGGCACGGAATCGAGCCTGCCGATCCGGTCGCTATTCGAGTGAACGCCGCGCGGAGGCCCCAAGCCGGCGCCGCGGCCAAAGATAAGAAGACAAACGGAGAGAAAAAATGCAATTGACCGACAAGGTTGCCCTCATCACCGGCGCCGCGAGCGGCCTCGGCAAGGAAATCGCCGAAGCCTACGGCCGGGAAGGGGCGAAGGTATGTATCGCCGACCTCAACCTCGAAGCGGGCGAGGCGGTCGCCGCAGGGATCGAGCAGGCAGGCGGGAACGCCATGGCGGTTGCGATGGACGTGACCGACGAGAAGGCCGTGAACGACGGCGTCGCGAAGACGGTCGAGACATTCGGCACGGTCGACATCCTGATCAGCAACGCCGGCATCCAGCACATCGCCGCGATCGTCGATCTCGAATACGCCGACTGGAAGAAGCTGCTCGCCATCCACCTCGACGGCGCGTTCCTGACGACGAAGGCCTGCATGCGCCAGATGCGCGACGCCGGCAACGGCGGCTCGATCATCTATATGGGCTCGGCCCATTCGAAGGTCGCCTCGCCGCTGAAGGCGCCTTACGTGACCGCCAAGCACGGCCTCCTGGGCCTCGCCCGGCTGGTCGCCAAGGAGGGCGCGGAGTACGGCGTGCGTTCGAACGTGATCTGCCCCGGCTTCGTGCGTACGCCGCTGGTCGAGAAGCAGATTCCCGAACAGGCGCGCGACCTCGGCATCTCCGAGGAAGAGGTCATCAGCAACGTCATGCTGAAGGACACGGTCGACGGCGAATTCACCACCCTCAACGACATCGCCGAGACGGCTGTTTTCCTTGCCGCCTTCCCGTCGAACGCGCTGACCGGCCAGTCCGTCGTGGTCAGCCACGGCTGGTTTATGGAATAGCGCCGGCCCATTTTCGTCCCGGATGGGACAGACTGTCCCGGTACCTGACGATTCGGCCAAAAGAGTCTTGAATCAATCGGCGTGGCGGATACATTGCGCCCGTTCCGCACCGGACCCGTACTGACCGTCCCGGATACCGCGAAAAGATCCGGGTCTTCGTGCTGCCTCCGGAGCATCCGAAACCTTGGTCATACAGGCTGCCGCGCCCCGTCGCGACGGCCGGAAAGCCCGAGTAAGCCGCGCCCATGAATACGACCGTGACCGAGAGCCTGCCGACCGACGACGCCGGCTACAAGACGCTCGCCAACGCCATCCGCGCCCTGTCGATGGACGCCGTCCAGAAAGCCAACTCCGGCCATCCCGGCATGCCCATGGGCGCCGCCGACATGGCGACGGTGCTGTTCACGAAATACCTGAAATTCGATCCCGCCGATCCGGCCTGGCCCGACCGCGACCGGTTCGTCCTGTCCGCCGGCCACGGCTCGATGCTGCTCTATTCGTTGCTGTACCTGACCGGCTATGCGGACATGACGATCGACCAGATCATGGATTTCCGCCAGCTTCACAGCAAGACTGCCGGCCATCCGGAATACGGCGAGGCGGGAGGCATCGAGATGACGACCGGCCCACTCGGCCAGGGCATTTCGACGGCCGTCGGCATGGCGCTGGCCGAACGCTCGCTCAACGCGCGGTTCGGCGACGACATCGTCGACCACCGGACGTGGGTGATCGCGTCGGACGGCGACCTGATGGAAGGCATCAGCCACGAGGCGGCTTCGTTCGCCGGGCACATGAAGCTCGACCGGCTGGTCGTTCTCTACGACGACAACAACATTTCCATCGACGGCGGCACCGACATGTCGCTGTCGGACGATGCGCTCGGCCGGTTCGAATCCTACGGCTGGTTCGCCCAACGCTGCGACGGGCACAGCGCCGCATCGCTGTCGGCGGCGATCGACGCGGCGCTTGCCTCCGGCAAGCCGTCCCTCATCGCCTGCCGGACGACCATCGGTTACGGCGCGCCGACAAAGGCGGGCACATCGGGTTCGCACGGCTCGCCCTTGGGTGACGGCGAAATCGCGGCGACCCGCGAAGCGCTCGGCTGGCCGTACGAGCCGTTCGTCGTGCCGAACGAAATCCTGTCGGTCTGGCGCGCCGCCGGCGGCCGCGGCGCCGAGGCGCGCGAGGACTGGTCCGGCCGGCTGATGAAGTCGGACGCGCGCGCCGAGTTCGAGCGCGCCATGGCCGGCGACCTGCCCAAGGGCTGGGAAGCCTCCGTCCTCGCCGCTAAGAAGGGGTTCTCCGCGGACGCACCCAAGCTCGCGACCCGCGCCTCGTCCGGCAAGACGCTGGATCAGATCACACCGGCCGTGCCCGAGATGATTGGCGGCTCGGCCGACCTGACCGGCTCCAACAACACCAAGGCCGCAGACTTCACCGCGCTCGCCCCGCCCGCCTATGACGGGCGCTACGTCTATTACGGCGTGCGCGAGCACGGCATGGCGGCGGCGATGAACGGCATGGCGCTGCATGGCGGCATCATTCCCTATTCGGGCACGTTCCTGATCTTCTCGGACTATCTGCGCCCGTCGCTGCGGCTCGCGGCGC
>JAYPTI010000049.1:596-19146 GCA_038133505.1 Alphaproteobacteria bacterium | reverse complement strand
CTGGGGTGGCTGATGGGATTCGAACCCACGACCTCCTGGACCACAACCAGGCGCTCTAACCAACTGAGCTACAGCCACCGCAGGACACAGCGGGCGCAGTAAGTAGACCCCGCACTGTTGCGCGTCAAGGCGGATTGCGCGTCAGCCGCGGCCGAAATGCGCCTTCAGCCGCCGGATCGCCTCGTCGATGGTTTCCGCCTTCTTGCAGAACGAAAACCGCGCGAAATACTTGACGTCGTCGGAGGTGTAGAAGGCGCTGACCGGCACGGCCGCGACCCCCGCTTCGGTCGTCAGGTACTGGCAAAAGTCGGTATCGACGCCGTTATAGCCGAGCGGGCGGAAATCGGTGGTGATGAAATACGTCCCCTGGCAGGGAATGACCTCGAAACCGACGTCGCGCAGCCCGTCGGCAAGATGATCGCGCCGCGCCTGCATATCGGAGGTCAGCGTCTCGAAATAGGCGTCCTCCTTGCGCAGCCCGTAGGCGACCGCGGCCTGAAGATTGGGCGGCGTGGTGAAGGTCAGATACTGGTGCGCCTTGGCGATCGGCGTCAGCACGTCGGGCGCAGCGGTGATCATCCCGATCTTCCAGCCGGTCAGCGAAAAGATCTTGCCGGCCGACTGGATACGCACGGTGCGATCGCGCATGCCGGGCAGCGTGATCATCGGGACGTGCGGCACGCCGTCGAACGCGAGATGCTCGTAGACCTCGTCGCAGACCGCGAACGCGTCGTGCTTCCGGCAGAGCGTCGCGATGAATTCGAGCTCGTCGCGACTGTACACCTTGGCGCAGGGGTTCTGTGGCGTGTTGATCAGGATGAGCTTCGTCTTGTCCGAAAAGGCAGCTTCGAGCTCGGCGCGCGGCAGCTCCCAGCCCGGCGGCTCCAGACGCACGCACTTCGCGACGCCGCCACCGCGCTGGACGATCGGCAGGTAGGAATCGTAGAGCGGCTCGATCAGGATCACTTCGTCGCCCGGCTCGATCAGCCCGAGCAGCGCGGCGCCGAGCGCTTCCGTTCCGCCCGACGTCACCATCGTCTCGGTCTGCCAGTCGACATCGAGGTCGTAGAACCGCTTCGCATGTTCCGCGACCGCCTGGCGCAGGTCGGGAATGCCGTACATGGACGGATACTGGTTGACCCCGTTTCGCAGATACTCGACGCCCGCCTCGACGACGTCCTCGGGGCCGTTCCCGTCCGGAAATCCCTGCCCCAGATTGACCGCGTCGTGCGCCTGCGCGAGGCGGGACATCACCTCGAAAATCGTCGTGCCGAAACTCGACAGAACCGTGTTGCCCGGTTTCACTGCTTCTCTCCCGTTGGAACGACCTCGGCCGGTGGCTTCTCTAGCACGACGCACGCGTTTCGCGCCAGACACGGCGCACAGCGCCGGACGAGCACCAGATACCGGGCAGCTTGACGGCACGCCGGGTCCATAGTCCCATTTTGACCGGCGACAGAAAGGATGCCCGATGCCCCGTGGATCGGCGACGGCGAGGAAGCGCCCGCCTCGTCCGCGAACCGTCCGATGCCTCTGCGTGCGGAAAAGAGCCATGACATCTGAAAACAGCGGCCGCCCCATGGACGGGCGGAACCTCCATCTCAAAAGCCTCCCGCCATTCGACCGGCGGATGCTCCTGCTCGGGGCGGCGACGATCGCCGGTTTCCTCGGATTGCTCGGCGCCTGGTCGGCGCTCGCGCCGATCGAAAGTGCCGTCGTCGCGCCCGGCATCGTCAGCGTGGAATCCAACCGCCGTACGATCCAGAATCTGGAAGGCGGCATCGTCGAAGCCATCCTGGTGAAGGAAGGCAGCCGCGTCTCTGCCGGCGACGTCCTTATCCGGCTCCAGGATACGCAGCGCAACGCGACGCGGAACCAGCTCAAGATACAGAGCTTCGAAACGCAGGCGACCGTTGCGCGTCTGATCGCCGAGCGCGACGGCCATGAGGAAATCCGCTTTCCCGACGCCCTTCTCCAGATCCGCTCGAACCCGGCCGTCGCCGCCGCCATCGACGGCCAGATCGACATCTTCCGGAAACGCCGAAAGTATGCCGCCGAGAGGACCGGCGCCCTCGATCGCCACATTGCCAGCCTCTCCGACGAAATCGCGGGCCTCACCACGCAGATCGGCTCGACGCGGCATCAGCTCGCCCTCGTCGATGAGGAACTGAAAGGCCTCGAAAACCTGTACGCGAAGAACCTCGTCGGGAAACCGAGGATGCTCGCCGTCAAGCGGTCGCGGGCCGAACTCGGCGGCCGGATCAACCGCTTCACATCGGAGATCGCGCGGGCAAACCAGGCCATCGAGGAGACGCGCTTGCGGATCGCGGAGATGAAATCGGAACGTTCCGCCGAGATCGCGGAACTGCTGCGAAGTGCGGAAGAACGGGCATACGGCCTGTCCCAGCAGCTTGCGGCCGCGGAGGACGTGCTCGATCGCACAGAAATCAGATCTCCGATCGACGGCATGGTCGTCGGGCTGAAAGTGCACACCAACGGCGGCGTCATCGCTGCTGGCGCGCCGCTCCTCGACATCGTTCCGCTCGACGACGGGCTCGTCGTCCATGCGTCCATCGACCCGGAAGACGTCGACCAGGTTATGGAGGGAATGGCGGCCCGCATACAGCTCACTGCCTTGAACCGCCGAACCCGCACGCCGATCGGCGGAAAGGTCGCGAAGATTTCGGCCGACCGGCTGACCGATCCTCGTACCGGCTTCAACTACTATCTGGCGCAGGTCGAGTTCTCGAACCAGACCGGCGAGCCGGCCCATGTCAGGATTCAGCCGGGCATGGGCGCGGAGGTTCTCATCTCAACGGGCGCTCGTTCGCCGCTCGATTATCTGCTGGCCCCCATCTCTCGCAGCATGAACCGCGCCCTCCGCGAAAACTAGCGGCCGCAGGACCGCTTATCGCCGGAGGACGTCGGCCATGTTCGCGGGATCGAGCATCCCGGTGCTCGAATGGCCGACGCCGCGCGCGATCGCGAGACGCCCGTTGAAGGCCCATCCATTGGCCTCCGCGAGCGCCTTTCCAAGCGCGTAAAGACGCTTGCCGCGGGCAAACCGGGTGGCGCCCAGACGCTTTGCGTCGGGATGATTGTGGAGGTTTCGCGCGCCCATGTCCTCGCCGCCGAGATACAGGATCATCGGAACCTCGAGATATTTCCGGAGCGGGGCGTTTGCGGACATCTCGGCAGGCAGGCCGCGAAACCCGTAGGGGATGTCGACGTCGGCGGAGGGGACCACGTAGCTCGATGAGTTCGCCACGATGATCCCGGCGGCATCGTCCGGCGGCGCATAGGCGGCGACCCTCGACAGAAACTGCGCACCGGCGGAATGGCCGAAGAGATAGTATCGGGCGGCAGGCAGGCCCTCGCGGCCTCGCGCCCATTGTACGAGACGCGGGACGAACCCGACGGTTCGCCCGGCGACCGGCAGCAGCCGTCCCTTTTCCGCCACGCCGCCGCGATGATACCGGTTGTTCGAAAAGCGTCCTTTGCCGAACTCGGGCGCATAGACGACGAAACAGTTCGCCTCCGCGACGGCGACGGCCCTGTCCCGATAGGCCGAAGCGTTGCGGTCGGTTCCGTGAAACACGAACAGAAATGCGGACGGCTTGCAGCCGCCGGGGCGGTAGAAATATGCGGGAATGTCCAGGTCGCGGACGACGACCCTTCCCGTCTCGCCTGCGGCGGCGGCGCCGGCCGTCGTCAGGCACAGCGCGAAGATCAGGCCTGCCGGCCTCATCCACCTCGTTATCCGGTTCCAGATCAAAGACGCCTCCGGGCTGATCCGACGGGCCGCCGGATCGTCTTCCGGCCCGGTCAGGTGTGCGAAATATACTCTCGCAGCGCCTCGGCCTCATGCATGATTTCGTCGAGGCGGCTCTTCACCACGTCGCCGATGCTGACCATTCCGGACAGGCGGTTGTTCTCGACCACGGGAACGTGGCGGATTCGCCGCTCCGTCATGTAGCCGAGGATGCCCCGCCCCGTGTCTTCGGGCGAACAGGTCAGCACGTCCCGCGTCATCAGGCTTTCGACGGGCTGCTCCAGGAGCGCCGGGCCCGATTCCGCGAGACCGCGGACGATATCGCGTTCGGAGACGATTCCGGCGACGTCGACGCCGTTCGCCGACACCACGAGCGCACCGATCCTGCGGTCCGCGAGCTCCGCAACCGCCTCGGCCACCGTCCTGTCGGGCGCAATGGTGTAGACGCTGTTCCCCTTGCCCTGAAGAATTGTCGCCACCATCATGGCATTCCCCTCCGGCTGTGATCGGAATAGCTGTCCAAAGTTTATCCCGGCCGTCGGGGAACGGCGAGCGCGAAAAGCGCCCTTGATGATTAAAATATCGGCACTATGCGTAATTATTCGGCAGTTCTGCTCCCGCATATGCCGATTTTTTCGCCGGAGGCGACCAAATCCAGAGCTTTACAAACGCGTCCGCAATTGGCACGAATCCTGCAAGATAGGGAGGCGTCCAGGGACAGATCTGCGCGCCCGAGACACAAGGAAGGAACGGAAAAAGACATGAAAAAGATCGAGGCGATCATCAAGCCGTTCAAGCTGGATGAGGTCAAGGAGGCCCTGCACGAAGTAGGGGTCAAGGGGCTCACGGTCACGGAGGCGAAAGGGTTCGGCCGGCAGAAAGGCCATACCGAGCTCTATCGCGGCGCCGAGTACGTTGTCGATTTTCTCCCCAAGGTGAAGATCGAGGTTGTCATCGAGGACTCGCTTATGGAGCGGGCCGTCGAGGCAATTCAGCAGGCAGCTCACACCGGACGGATCGGCGACGGCAAGATATTCGTTTCGAATATCGAGGAAGCGCTCCGGATCCGCACCGGCGAAAAAGGCGCCGAGGCAATCTGACCCGTTATTTGCTCTCCTTGGACAAATAGGCCGGCCGGAGTTTTCCGGGCGGTATCGCTCTGCAAGGGGCTGAACAAAAGAACGCTTAAATCGAAAGGAAACAGCGATGGCGGACGACATTAAGAACGTCCTCAAAATGATTGAGGAAAACAACGTCAAATACGTGGACTTCCGGTTCACCGACCCCCGCGGCAAGTGGCAGCACACCGCGCAGACGGTCAGCAGCGTGGACGAGGATCTCCTCTCCGAGGGCATTATGTTCGACGGCTCGTCGATCGCCGGCTGGAAAGACATCAACGAATCCGACATGACGCTGATGCCTGATTGCTCGAGCGCCGTCATGGACCCGTTCGCCGCGCAGGAACAGCTCATCCTGTTCTGCGACGTCATCGAGCCGAGCACCGGTCAGTTCTACAGCCGCGACCCGCGCTCCACCGCGAAGCGCGCCGAGGCCTACCTTCAGGAAACCGGCCTGGGCGACACCGCCTATTTCGGTCCCGAGCTGGAGTTCTTCGTGTTCGACGACGTCCGTTACGACGTCTCGATGAACCACTCCTTCTACTCCCTGAACGAAGAGGAAGGCCCGTATAACTCCGGCGCCGTTCTCGAAGGCGGCAACATCGGGCACCGGCCGGGCACCAAGGGCGGCTACTTCCCCGTCCCGCCGGTCGACTCGATGAGCGACCTGCGCGCCGAGATGCTGACGGTCATGGGCGAGATGGGCCTGACGATCGAAAAGCACCACCACGAGGTCGCACCGAGCCAGATGGAACTCGGCTTCGGTCACAACAAGCTGATGAAAGTCGCCGACTGGGTGCAGATCTACAAGTACTGCGTCCACAACGTCGCGCACTCCTACGGCAAGACGGCGACCTTCATGCCGAAGCCGATCCTCGGCGACAACGGCTCGGGCATGCCTGTCCACCAGTCGATCTGGAAGGACGGCACGCCGACCTTCGCGGGCTCCGGCTATGCGGACCTGTCGGAGACCTGCCTGTACTACATCGGCGGCATCATCAAGCACGCCAAGGCGCTGAACGCGTTCACCAACGCGTCGACCAACAGCTACAAGCGTCTGATCCCGGGCTTCGAGGCGCCCGTGCTGCTCGCCTATTCGGCGCGCAACCGTTCCGCCTCCTGCCGTATCCCCTACGCTACGTCGCCGAAGGCGAAGCGCGTCGAGGTGCGTTTTCCGGATCCGACGGCGAACCCGTACTTCGCGTTCGCCGCGATGCTGATGGCCGGCATCGACGGTATCCAGAACAAGATCCATCCGGGCGAGCCGATGGACAAGAACCTCTACGACCTGCCCCCGGAAGAACTGGCCGACGTTCCGACCGTCGCGCACAGCCTCCGCGAAGCGGTCGGCGCGCTGGATGCGGATCGCGAGTTCCTGACCAAGGGCGACGTGTTCCCCGACGATCTGATCGACGGCTACATCGATCTGAAGTGGGAAGAGATCTACAAGTTCGAGCACACGCCGCACCCGGTCGAGTTCGACATGTACTACAGCGTCTGATCGGAGACGCAGAAACGACGAAAGGCCGCCTCCGGGCGGCCTTTCTTTTTTCGGGGACGCTGGCGCCGAACGGCGTCAGTGCCAGCCGGTGTCGGGCTTTGCCGCCGTCGGCATGCGGATCAGCTTCTCCCGGCCGAAGCCGTGACCAACATCGTGCAAGCGGTAGGTAACGAATTCGGTCCCGGGTTCGACCTTGCCCCCCCGCAGGACGCGATAGACGAAATCCTGCCCGATCCGGGGATAGAAGAGATTGTCGGTCGCGATGACCTTGCCGCCGTTGCCGATCACCTCCCACCTGTCCACGAAGTGATCCCATCTGTCGTCCTCGTGAACGATGTTGACCTCGAACTGGTAACGGTTCTCGCCGACCAGGCTTACCCGCGCATTTATCGCTACCGGCTTGTCGGCATGCGCCGCCCCGCCGGCCAGTAGTACGACGGCGCAGAGAACGGCGGTGGCATGGCGCAACCGCATCGGCCTCAGTCCGATTCCCCGGGGAGCGGTCGCGGGCGGCCGTCGTCGTCGATGGCCACGTAGGTGAAGACGCCTTCGGTCACCTTGACGTGCGTCTCGGCGTTGCGCCGGCGCACCCAGACGTCGAACTACGTGGTGACCGAGGTTCTTCCCGATGCGATGAGCTGCGCGTAGCAGCTGACCTCGTCGCCGACAGCAACCGGCACGTGAAACGCGATCTCCTTGATGCCGACGGTTGCCACCCGGCCCCGCGCCTTCAGCTGCGCGATGCTGCCGCCGGCGAGGTCCATGTAAGACATGATCCAGCCGCCGAAGATGTCGCCGTTGCCGTTCGCATCGGCCGGCATGGCGATCGTTCGGATGGCCGGTTCGAAATCCGGCGGTCGATTCGGGCTGACATCGGGCTGGGTCATGGGATATACAAGATGTCGTGGTTTCAATCTGATACTACTACAGGATAGCGCGGCTTTGGAGGCCGCGCACGGGCCTTCTGATCGTCACCGCCAGCGTTTATATAGGGTTTCATGTCTGATCTGTTCGAAAAATCGTCCTCGCGCAAGAAGCAGTATTCCGCGAAGGATATCGAAGTCCTCGAAGGGCTGGAACCGGTCCGCAAACGGCCGGGCATGTATATCGGCGGCACCGACGAACGCGCGCTGCACCATCTCGCGGCCGAAATCCTCGACAATTCGATGGACGAAGCGGTGGCCGGCCACGCGAACTGGATCGAATTCGAGCTGGGCGCCGACGGTTTCGTTACCGTGCGCGACAACGGCCGCGGCATCCCGGTCGACCCGCATCCCAAGTTCAAGGACAAATCCGCGCTCGAGGTCGTGCTGACGACGCTGCATTCCGGCGGAAAGTTCGGCGGCGACGCCTACAAGACCTCCGGCGGCCTGCACGGCGTCGGCCTGTCGGTCGTCAACGCCCTGTCCGAGGAACTCCGTGTCGAGATCGCCCGCGACAAGAAGCTGTGGACCCAGAACTACGCCCGCGGCAAACCGAAGGGCAAGCTCAAGGACGCGGGCAAGGCGAACAACCGGCGCGGCACGACGATCGCCTTCAAGCCCGACCCCGAGATTTTCGGCGAGAACGCGACCTTCCGGCCGGCCCTGCTGTACAACATGGCCAAGGCCAAGGCCTATCTGTTCAAGGGCGTCGAGATTCGCTGGTCGTGCGACCCGTCGCTGCTTCGGGGCAACGAGGAAATTCCCGAGAAGGCGACGCTGCATTTCCCCGGCGGCCTGTCCGATTATCTCGAAACCACGCTGGACGGCCGCGAAACCGTGACCGGACTCTATTTCGCCGGCGAAGCGGATCTCAACGGCGGTAGCGGCCGCGCCGAATGGGCGATGGCCTGGCCGGAGCGCGGCGACACCTCCCTCGCCTCCTACTGCAACACCGTGCCCACGCCCGAAGGCGGCACGCACGAGAGCGGCCTCCGGACGGCGCTGGCGCGCGGCCTCAAATCCTATGCCGAAATGATCGGCAACAAGCGCGCCGGCATCATCACGGGCGACGACGTGATCGGCGGCTCGGCCGGTATCCTGTCGGTGTTCGTGGCCAATCCGGAATTCCAGGGCCAGACGAAGGAAAAGCTGTCGTCTCCCGGCGTCGCCAAGCTCGTCGAGACGTCGATCAAGGATCATTTCGACCACTTCCTGACCGGAAACCCGCAGGCGGCGAACAACCTGTTGGAGCATGTGCTGGAGCGCGCCGAGGAGCGTCTGCAGCGCCGCAAGGACCGCGAATTCGCCCGCAAGACGCCGACGCGCAGGGTCCGCCTGCCGGGCAAGCTCGCCGACTGCGCGGCGGGTTCGGCCGAGGGAACCGAGATTTTTCTGGTCGAGGGCGACTCCGCCGGCGGCTCCGCGAAGCAGGCGCGGGACCGCAAGACGCAGGCCGTGCTGCCGCTCCGCGGCAAGATCCTCAACGTCGCCAGCGCGACCGAAGACAAGATGCGCGCCAACCAGGAAATCACCGACCTGATCCAGGCCCTCGGGTGCGGTTTCGGCGACAGCTACGATCCGTCGAAACTGCGCTACGAGCGCGTCATCATCATGACCGACGCCGACGTCGACGGCGCGCATATCGCCTCGCTGCTGATGACGTTCTTCTTCCGGGAGATGCCGGAGATGGTCCGCGACGGCAATCTCTACCTCGCGATGCCGCCGCTCTACCGCATCTCTCAGGGCAGCGAGACGGCATACGCCCGGGACGACGCCCACAAGGACGAGATGATCCGGAACGTTTTCACGGGGCGCGGCAAGATCGACATCAGCCGCTTTAAGGGCCTCGGCGAAATGCCGCCCGCCCAGCTCAAGGAAACGACGATGAACCCGGCGACGCGGACGCTGCTGAAGGTCGTGCTCCCGGCGGACGAGGAATTCGAGCCGAAGACGCGCGGCCGGGCGAAGAAGGCGAAGGCCGGCACGACCGCCGATCTCGTCGAACGCCTGATGGGCCGCAAGCCGGAACTGCGGCTCAAGTTCATCCAGCAGAACGCCGACCGGGTCGATTACATAGACGTCTGACGCACCGCCCGCCGACGGATTATTTTTACGGCGGACGTGTTTTTATGGCGATACCGTCGGCGTCGCACCCAATCCGGGTCAACAGCTTCGCCGCCGGATCGAGGAGCCTGTCATGGGGAAATTATCTCTTTCGGCCGCCATGGCCGCGATTGCTCTGTTTCTGTCAGCCTGTTCGGGCGTACGCGTCATCGAGATCGTCGGGACCCAGAACTACTACAACGGCGCCTTCGAGTTCGCGACCCAGTCCGGCTCGATCAAGACCATCGTTCTCGGATCGCCCTTCGGTAAAGAAGACGGGCCGATCGACGCCGTCACGACCGGCTATATGAAGGGCGCGAACCGGGGCCCGGTCGTTACCTTCGAGCCGACCCGCTGGACGAAACCCGGCAACGCTTTCCGCGTCGTGGTGGTGTTCAACGGCCGAGTTCCCTTCGGCCACGAAGCGATCTGCAAGTACGGCCCCGATATCGGAAGCGATCCCGGCCTGGCCACCGCGCGGATGGATGCCGCGTTCTGCCAGGGAGACTACCTGCTCAGTTCCGCGGAAGGGTACGTGGACGGTCTCACCGGGCCGGACGATCCGCGATTCGGCGAACTCGTCAAGGCCGTCACGCTCGCGTTGATACCGGCAATCGACTACCACCAGGACGGCGGGGAGTCGACCTCCAACAACTGACGGCGGCGATCAGCCCGTCAGCCAGGACCGCATCGCCGCGTTCACCTCGTCCGGCCGTTCCATCGTCGACAGGTGCCCGCAGGCCTCGACCATGACCAGATCGGCGCTGGGGATCAGCGAGGCCATCTCCTCGCTCAGTTCCGGCGGCGTGAGGTCGTCCTGTCGCCCCCCCAGCCCCACCGGCGGGCCTGCGCTCCCGGGCCGCGCCGGGCGGCGATCCGGCCGGGTCATGAAAGCATGTTGCTGGCGCAGGAAGGCTTCCTTTCCGACGGCATCGGCCATTGCCGCGATATCGGCGACGAGCGCCGCGTCCTCGAGCCGGCCTTCGTGAATAAAAAGCGGCAGCAGGCGCGGGCTGACGGCCTTGAACTCGCCGCGGTCGGCAAGCGAGATCAGGTCGCGCCGCCGGGTCGTCTGCTCGGGTGTGTCCGCGCGCGAGCCGGTATCGAGGAGCGCCAGCCGGGTCACCCGCTCCGGCGCCTGACGCATTATCTCGAGCGCGACGTAACCGCCCATCGAAAGCCCCGCCAGCGCGAAGCGCTCCGGTGCCGCATCCAGCGCGCGTCGCGCCATGCCCGCCATGCTGTCGTCGCGAGTCATGTCAGCGACCGTGACGTCGGCGATATCCGACAGCGCCTCCGACTGGTGCGCCCACAGGCGCGGATCGCACAGAAGGCCGGGAAGCAGGACGAGCGGTTGACGGTCGGTCACGGGACGGAAGCTCCGATTGTTTGCGGAAACGCGGCTACTTGACGAGCGACAGCAGATCCCGGAATTCGGGCGTGCCCGCCTGCCCCATCCATTCGTACACGACCATCTCGGAGGTAACGATCTCGACCCCCGCATCGCGGAGCCGCTGCATCGCCGCCGCGTGGTTCGCGGGCGTGCGCGAAGATGTCGCATCCGCGACGACGTAGCATCGGTAGCCGGCTTCGGCGAACGCGGTGGCCGTCTGGAGGACGCAGATATGCGCCTCGATCCCGCCGATGACGATGCTCGCCGGATCGAGCTGATCGATTCTGCCGCGGATCGCGGTATTCCGGGCCGCCGAGAAATGAACCTTGCTGAAGATGGCGTCGTCGTCCGCAAGCTCGGCCAGTTGCTCGACGGTAGGACCGAGCCCCTCCGGGTACTGCTCGGTCACGATAACCGGGATTTCCAGCCTGTCCGCGGCCTTCATCAGCAGCGAGCAGCCCGCCAGAACCTGGCGCGGCGCATCCATCGCCCCCAGCAGACGCTGCTGGACGTCGACGATCATGAGGCAGGATCCGGTGCGGTCGATAAGCATATTCCCGGTTACTTCATCTTCTTTTATCGATTCAAGGGTTATGCTATAAGAAGTTGACTTATAACGGTTCGCGACTAGATCACAGACGGTCTTCGCGGACCAGATTTTTTTCAGCCATCGCAAAGCAGGTATGAGTTTTTCAGATCTCGGGCTCAGCCCGGAAGTCCTTAATGCAATCGCCGACGCAGGTTACGTCGAGCCGACCCCGATCCAGAAAGAGGCAATCCCCTACGTCCTCATGACGCGCGACGTTCTCGGTTGCGCGCAGACAGGTACGGGCAAGACCGCCTCGTTCACGTTGCCGATGATCGACATCCTGTCGAGCGGGCGGGCGAAAGCGCGGATGCCGCGATCGCTGATCCTGACTCCGACGCGCGAGCTCGCCGCCCAGATCGCCGAGAATTTCGAGATCTACGGCAAGTACAACAAGCTCACCATGGCGCTGCTGATCGGCGGCGTGTCGATGGACGAACAGACGAAGAAGCTCGACCGCGGCGTCGACGTTCTGATCGCGACGCCGGGCCGCCTGCTCGATCACTTCGAGCGCGGCCGCATCCTGCTCAACGACATCAAGATCCTCGTCATCGACGAGGCGGACCGGATGCTCGACATGGGCTTCATTCCGGATGTCGAGAAAATCGTCTCTCTGCTGCCGAAGATCCGCCAGACGCTGTTCTTCTCCGCGACGATGCCGCCCGAAATCCGGCGCCTTTCCGACAAGTTCCTGATGAACCCGAAGGAAATCACCGTCGCACCGCAATCGCGCCCTGCTGCGGAGACCGTCGACCAGAAACTCGCAATCATCGATTCGCGCGAGAAGCGCGAGGCGCTTCGCCGGATCATCAAGAGCGAGAGCGTCGAGACGGCCATCATCTTCTGCAACCGCAAACGCGACGTCGACATCCTGAATAAGTCCCTGCGCTCGCACGGCTTCAACGCCGCCGCCCTTCACGGGGACATGGATCAGTCGTCGCGCAACGAGACGCTGGAGCGCTTCAAGCGCGGCGAGATCAACTTCCTCGTCGCGAGCGACGTCGCCGCGCGCGGCCTCGATATCGACGACCTGCCGGTGGTGTTCAATTTCGACGTGCCGATGCACTCCGAGGACTACATCCACCGGATCGGCCGAACGGGCCGCGCCGGCCGCAAGGGTAACGCCTACATGCTCGCCGCCCCGTCGGACGGCGGTTATGTGGAATCGATCGAACAGCTGCTCGGCAACCCGATCCCCCGCATGGAGATCGACGGCCTGCAGGACGGCAGTCTGGACGAAGGCGACGGACGGCGACGTTCCCGCGGCGGCCGCCGCAGCAGGAAGGGCGACGATCAGTCCCGCAAGCAGCCGCAGTCCAAGCCGTCAGGCGAGAAGCAGGCGAGCGAGAAACAGGCGGGCGAAAGGCAGAAGCCGGACGGCGATCGCCGCCCCGCAAACGACGATTCCGGCGCCCGCAGGGCGCAATCCGACCGCAAGCCGCGCGACGAAAAGTCCGGCGACAGAAAGCGCGGCAGGAATTCGGACGACAACGAAAAGTCGGTTGTCGGACTGGGGGATCACGTGCCAGCATTCCTGCAGCGGCCGGCCAGGCCGTCCTCCGGCAGGGGCTGAGCGGGAAACGGCAATGCAGACGATCTTCGTGATGGTGAAGTGCGAGCTCGGCAGGGCGTACGACGTCGCCGCGGCCGCGGTCGACAATGTCGAACACGTCTCGGAGGTCTACTCGGTCTCCGGTCAGCACGACCTGATGATGAAATGCACGCTCGAGGACGACATGGACATCGGCCATTTCGTCACGCAGGAGCTGCAGCTTCTCGACGGCGTCGCCGATACCTTCACGATCATCGCCTTCAACGCCTTTACCTGAGCGCGGGCGCCGGCGCGCCGCTTTCCGGCGCGTCTATCTTTCCGTCTGATAGAGCGGCTTCGAGCCCTTTACCGACAGCCGCGGCCCTTCCGCATCCGTTTCGGTCAGCGCCTCGGTCTCGACCATGCTGTCGAGCGAGCGCACCCGCAGGTTCAGGTAATCCCGGTTGCCGTCGACCATCCAGTCCTTCTCGCCCTGCGTCAGGTCGCGCAGCACTTTTGCCGGCGCTCCCGCCGCGATGACGTTCGGCGGGATCTCCGCGGCCGCGGGAACGAAGGCGAGCGCGGCGACCAGGGCGTTCTCGCCCACTTTCGCCCCGTCCATGACGACCGCGTTCATGCCGACCAGCGCGCGGTCCTCCACCGTGCAGCCGTGCAGCACGGCGCCATGGCCGATATTGCAGTACTCGCCGACGATCACGTCGCCGCCGGCGAAACAGTGGGCGGTGCAGTTGTCCTGGAAGTTGCTGCCGCGCCCCATGACGAAGCGGCCGAAATCGGCGCGGATCGACGCGCACGGCCCGACATAGCAATCGGGCCCGACGATCACGTCGCCGATCAGCACCGCGCTCGGATGCACGAACGCGCTCGGGTCCACGACCGGCGTGACGCCGTCGATGGCATAGACCTTCACCATGGGCTGATACTCCCCAACAAAAAGGCGGTGGGAAATCCCGCCGCCGGCATTCGTCCCATGCGCACCAGTATCAGACGTGGAAGGACTCCCCGCAACCGCAGCGGCCTTTCTCGTTCGGATTGTTGAACACGAAACCGGACTGGAGCTTGTCCTCGACGTAGTCCATCTCGGTGCCGATCAGAAACATCAGCGCCTTGGAGTCGACGAACAGCGTCACGCCCTTCTCCTCGACCACCTCGTCGAGCGGCTCCTTCTCGGACGCGAATTCCATCGCGTAGGCCATGCCGGAACAGCCGCCGGTGCGGATACCGATCCGGAGACCCTGCGCCGGTTCCTGGCGCGACGAGATCAGGTGCCTGACCCGATCCGCGGCCGCATCCGTCAACGTCATTACCGAATTCGCCATAATGCCTTCTCCAACGCTTTCTTCGCGCGCAGCGCGCCTAGATAAAACCGAGTTCGAGTTTCGCCGCTTCCGACATCATGTCGGGCGACCACGGCGGGTCCCAGGTAAGCTCGAGCGTCACTTCGTCGACGCCCTCGACCATTTCCACCCGCGAACGCACCTGCTCGGGCAGGATCTCCGCCACCGGGCAGTGCGGCGAGGTCAGCGTCATCACCAGCTCGACCTTGTTGCCGTCGGCGATGCCGACGTCGTAGATCAGCCCGAGCTCGTAGATGTTCACTGGAATCTCGGGGTCGTAGCACTCCGAAATCGCCGCCACGACCTCGCGTTTCAGCGCGTCCTTCGCCGGGTCGCCCGTCGACGTCAGTCCGACGCCGGTGGGTTCCGCCGCCTGTTCTGTCGTGTGATCCGTCATTCCGTCGTCACTTCCTTGTCGCCGCCAGCAAGCGCGGCATTGAACGTGTGCCACGGCAACGTGACGCACTTGATCCGGGTGGGAAAGTCGCGGACGCCCATCAGCGCCGCCAGCTCGTTGTCCTCGGACATGGGTTCGCCGTCGTCGCCGGTCAACCGGCCGTGGAACCGGTCGAAGATGGCGCGCGCCTCTTCCAGCGTCTTTCCCTTGACGATTTCCGTCATCATCGACGCGGAGGCCACGGAAATGGCGCAGCCGCGTGCGACGAACGTCGCGTCCGCGATCCGGTCGCCGTCGAGCCGCACGTAGACCGTGACCCGGTCGCCGCACAGCGGGTTGTTGCCCTGCGCCTCGCCCGAGGCGTCCTCCAGCGCATGCGAATTCCGGGGATGCCGGCTGTGGTCGAGGATTATCTCCTGATAGAGATCGCGAAGATCCCCGTTCATCCGAACATCTCCTGCACCCGGTTGATGCCCTTCACCAGCGCATCGACCTCCTCGCGCGTGTTGTAGAGCCCGAACGACGCCCGCACGGTGGCCGCCACGTCGAACCGGTCCATGATCGGCTGGGCGCAATGGTGCCCCGTCCGCACCGCGATCCCGTCGTAATCGAGGATGGTGCCGACGTCGTGCGGATGTACGTCGCGGATGTTGAAGGACAGGATTGCCGCCTTCTCGCGCGCGGTCCCGACGATATCGACGGTGTTGAGCGCGCCGAGCTGAGCCGTCGCGTATTCGAGCAGATCGTGCTCGTGCGCCGAAATCGCGTCGAACCCGATCCCGTCGACGTAGTCCACCGCGCTGCCGAGCGCGATAATCCCCGCGATGTGCGGCGTTCCGGCCTCGAACTTGAAGGGCAGTTCGGCGTAGGTCGTCTTCTCGAACGTCACGCGGTCGATCATCTCGCCGCCGCCCTGGTAGGGCGGCATCGCCACCAGCAGCACTTCCTTGCCGTAGAGCACGCCGATCCCGCTCGGCCCGTAGAGCTTGTGGCCGGAAAAGACGTAGAAATCGGCGTCGAGCGCCTGCATGTCGAGCTTCATGTGCGGCGCGGCCTGGCAGCCGTCGAGCAGCACGACCGCGCCCCTGTCGTGAGCCGCGCGGATAACCAGTTCCACCGGCACGACGGTACCGAGCGCATTCGAGACATGCGTCACCGCCACCATCTTCGTGCGGTCGGACAGCAGCTTCTCGTATTCTTCGACCAGGAACTCGCCGGCATCGTCGACCGGCACCACCTTGATGACCGCACCGGTCTGTTCGGCGATCAGCTGCCACGGCACGATATTCGAATGGTGCTCGAGCACCGAAAGGACGATCTCGTCGCCGGGCGACAGGTTCGCCCTGCCCCAGCTCGCCGCGACAAGATTGATGCCCTCGGTGGCGCCGCGCACGAAGATCACTTCCTTGTCGGACGACGCATTGATGAAATCGCGGATCCGCGACCGCGCCGCTTCCATCGCGTCCGTCGCCTTCTGGCTCATGTAGTGAACGCCGCGGTGGACGTTCGCGTACTCGGTCTCGTACGTCCGCGAAATGCGCTCGATCACCGCCTTCGGCTTCTGCGCGCTCGCTCCGTTGTCGAGATAGACCAGCGGCTTGCCGCGCACCTGCTCCGACAGGATGGGAAAATCGCTGCGGATGCGATCGATCGGATAGGCGCCGCTCACTTGCCGTCCTCTCGCGTCGCGCCGGCCATCCAGTCCGAAATCGCCGCGACCACGTGATCGCGCACGGCGCCTTCCGGCACGGATTCCGTGACCTCCCCAACGAACGCCTCGATCAGAAGCGCTCGGGCCTCGGCCGGCGGTACGCCACGGCTCGTCAGGTAGAACATCGCATTGCGGTCGAGGTCGCCCACGGTCGCGCCGTGAGCGCATTTCACGTCGTCGGCGAATATCTGCAGTTCCGGCTTCGTGTCGGCCTGCGCCCCCGCCGACAGCAAGAGATTGCGGTTCGACTGGCTGGAATCCGTCTTTTGCGCATCCTTCCGGACGATGACCCCGCCCTGAAAGACCGAATGCGCATTCTCGTCGAGGACGTTCCGGAATACCTGCCGGCTCGACGTGTGCGGTACCCGGTGCTCGACGCGCGTCGTGCTGTCCGCATGCTGACGGCCGCGCAGCAGCGCGCCGCCGCAAATCTCGCAATCCGAGCCCTCGCCGTCGAACGACACGCGCGTCTCGTTGCGCGACAGGACGGCTCCCGTCGCGATCGCGGCCGCGGCGTAACGCGCATCCCGGGCGAGGGACACGCGCGTCAAGGCGGTGTGGAACGCCCCGATCGATTCCGCCTGGCGCTTGTAATGCCGGACGGACGCGTTCGCGCCGACATCGATGTCGGTCACCGAATTGGTCCAATAGGCCGCCGCGTCATTACCCGCGAACGTCTCCACGACCACGGCTTCCGCGCCGGGTCCGGCAGCGACCATCGTACGCGGATGGACCGAAATCCCTGCATCGCCGGCATCGACGACATGCAGCACCTGGACGGGCCGGTCGAGCTTTATGCCGCCGGCGATCTCGAGAACCAGGCCGTCCCGCATGAACGCGGTGTTGAGCGCGACCAGCGAGCCTGCCTCTGCGTAATCGGCATCGCCCAGCGATTCATCTTCCAGCGTCCCGAGCGCGTCGGACAGCGCCGTCAGCCGCACGCCGTCGGGAAGGCCCGCAACGTCGGACAGGGCCTCGCTATAGCGGCCGTTCACGATCGCGATGCAATACGCGCCTGCCACGCGGAGCGCCTGCCACTGCGCGATATCCGCCGCGTCGCCGCCGAGCAGCGGATCGAAATCCGCGCGGCTGATCCGGTTCAGGTTGGTGTATTTCCAGCTCTCGATGCGGGGCGTCGGAAAGCCGCTTTGCGCGAAGGCGTCCATCGCCGCGCGCCGCGCGCCGGCGAGCCGCGGGCCCGGCAGGGTCGCGATGCCCTGCTCGAAACGGTCGACCAGCAAACTCTGTGCCAGTTCGGGTTTTGCCATCGTCGCCGTCCGTCCCTCAGGCCGCCGCCGGCGCGCCGTCGTCGATGCCGAAGCGCGCGTAGCCATCCTTCTCGAGCTCGAGCGCAAGCTCCTTGCCGCCGCTGGCGACGAACTGGCCCTTCGCCAGCACATGCACCTTGTCGGGCACGATGTGATCGAGCAGACGCTGATAGTGCGTGATCACCAGCATCGAGCGTTCCGGCGAGCGCAGCTTGTTCACCCCCTCGGAGACGATCCTGAGCGCATCGATGTCGAGGCCCGAATCCGTCTCGTCGAGGATCGCGAGTTTCGGCTCCAGCATCGCCATCTGGAAAATCTCGTTCCGCTTCTTCTCGCCACCCGAGAAACCAACGTTTACGGGGCGCTTCAAAAGCTCATCCTTCATCTCAAGAATCTTGCCTTTCTCTCTGGCATACTTGAGAAAATTGATCGCATCGAGCTGCTCGTCGCCACGCCCCTTGCGGACCGCGTTCACCGCCGTCTTGAGAAACGTGAGGTTGGAAACGCCGGGAATTTCGACCGGATACTGAAGCGCCAGGAAGACGCCCGCCGCAGCCCGCTCATGCGGTTCCATGGCGAGCAGATCGCGCCCTTCGAACAGGATCGACCCGTCCGTCACCTCGTAGCCTTCGCGGCCGGACAGCACGTAGGACAGCGTGCTCTTGCCCGAGCCGTTGGGGCCCATGATCGCGTGCACCTCGCCGGCGCCGATCTCGAGATCGATCCCCTTGAGAATTTCCTTTCCGTCCACCGAAACGTGGAGGTTTCTTACCGTAAGCATTTTCCGTTCCGTCCGTGTTATCCGACGCTGCCTTCGAGCGTGATGCCGAGGAGCTTCTGGGCTTCGACCGCAAACTCCATCGGGAGTTCCTTGAGGACTTCCTTGCAG
>JAYPTI010000049.1:0-564 GCA_038133505.1 Alphaproteobacteria bacterium | reverse complement strand
CCGCCTCTTCCGGATCGAGGCCGCGCTGCTGGCAGTAGAATATCTGGTCTTCGCTGATCTTCGACGTCGTCGCCTCGTGCTCGACCTGGGCGGTCGGGTTGGAGACCTCGATATAGGGCACGGTGTGCGCGCCGCACTCGTCGCCGATCAGCAGCGAATCGCATTGCGTGTAGTTACGCGCATTTTCCGCACCTGCCATCGCCTTGACGAGGCCGCGGTAGGTGTTCTGACCCTTGCCCGCCGAAATGCCCTTGGAAATGATCGTGCTCGACGTGTTCTTGCCGATATGGATCATCTTGGTGCCGGTGTCGGCCTGCTGGTAGTTGTTGGTGATCGCCACCGAATAGAATTCGCCGACCGAATTGTCGCCTTCGAGAATGCAGCTCGGATATTTCCAGGTCACCGCGGAGCCGGTCTCCACCTGGGTCCACGAAATCTTCGAGTTCGCCCCGCGGCAGACGCCTCGCTTGGTGACGAAATTGTAGATCCCGCCGCGGCCTTCCTCGTCGCCCGGGTACCAGTTCTGCACCGTCGAGTACTGGATCTCGGCCCCTTCCATCGCGA
>JAYPTI010000048.1:0-19155 GCA_038133505.1 Alphaproteobacteria bacterium | reverse complement strand
CTGCTGGCGCGGGCGTGGGACCGGACGCTGGCGGGCGACGCGCACGCCAAGCCCTGGCCGTGGGCCGATACCTGGCCGGTCGCGCGGCTGCGCCTGCCGCACCAAAAGGCCGATCTGATCGTGCTCGAAGGCGCCAGCGGCCAGGCGCTTGCTTTCGGGCCGGGGCATGTCGCCGGCACTGCCGCGCCGGGAACGCCGGGCCTCAGCGTCGTCGGCGGCCATCGCGACACGCATCTGAGCGTGCTGAAGAACGTAAGGCCCGGCGATCCGGTCGAAATCGAGCGGCCGGACGGGGAATGGGCGCGCTACCGGGTGACCGAGACGGCCGTCGCCGATGCGCGCCTGCCGTGGCACCCGCCGGAAGACGCCGACGGGATCGCGCTGGTCACCTGCTACCCGTTCGACGCCGTCGTGCCGGGCGGGCCTCTGCGGTTTCTTGTAATGGCGGAGCCGGTTTATTGAAACGGGCCGGTCTTAGACCGGCCCCTACAAGAGTCCGAATGTCCGTAGGGGCGGGTCTAAGGCCCGCCCGGTCACGCGGAGACGGGACGGAACGTCAGCGCCAATCCGTTGATGCAGTGCCGCTTGCCGGTGGGCGGCGGGCCGTCGTCGAACACATGGCCGAGATGGCCGCCGCAGCGGCGGCAATGCAGCTCGGTGCGCGGCAGCAGCAGCTTGTGGTCGGTCCTGGTGCCGACGGCATTCGGCAGCGCAGCGTAAAAGCTCGGCCAGCCCGTGCCGCTGTCGAACTTGGTGGAGGACGCGTAGAGGTCGAGATCGCAGCCGGCGCAGGCGTAGATGCCGGCGCGCTTTTCATCGAGCAGGTCGCTGGTGAAGGGCGGCTCGGTCGCCTCGCGGCGCAGGACGGCATACGCGCGGTCGCCCAGGCGCTTGCGCCATTCGTCGTCCGACAGGGCGAACTCGAAGGTCTCCGCCTCCGAGTCGTCGCCGCCGAGACCGAACAGGAGATAACCCGCCGCGCCGGCGGCGACGGCGGAAAGGATCAGGGTGCGTCGGTTCATGACCATGGCGGGAATATCGGGGCTCCGGCCGCTCCGGGCCAATCACAGGGTGGTGAGGCCCATTCCGGCCTTCAAATTCTGGATTCCCCGGCCCGGCAGCGCCATATTACCCGCATGGCCGTTACCGTCGCAGAACGCCCCGCGCAGGACGCGGGAGTCCCCTTCCGGATCGCCTCGGATTTCGAGCCGGCGGGCGACCAGCCGCAGGCGATCGCCGAGCTGCTGGAAGGCATCTCGGCGGGCGAGCGCGACCAGGTGCTGCTCGGCGTCACCGGCTCGGGCAAGACCTTCACGATGGCGCATGTCATCCAGAAGCTCGGCCGCCCGACGCTGGTCCTCGCGCCCAACAAGACGCTGGCCGCGCAGCTCTACGGCGAGATGAAGTCTTTCTTCCCCGACAACGCGGTCGAGTATTTCGTCTCCTACTACGACTACTACCAGCCGGAGGCCTACGTCCCGCGCTCGGACACCTATATCGAGAAGGACGCGTCGATCAACGAGCAGATCGACCGCATGCGCCACGCGGCGACCCGCGCGCTGCTGGAGCGCCGCGACGTGATCATCGTCGCCAGCGTGTCGTGCATCTACGGCATCGGCTCGCTCGAATCCTACCAGCGCATGACGATCCCGCTGAAGAAGGGCGACAGCGTCGAGATCGGCGAGCTGCTGAAGCAGTTCGTGGCGCTGCAGTACCGGCGCAACGACCAGAACTTCACGCGCGGCGCCTTCCGGGTGCGCGGCGACACGGTCGAGATATTCCCGGCGCATTACGAGGACCGCGCCTGGCGGCTGTCGTTCTTCGGCGACGAGATCGAGGACATTCACGAGTTCGACCCGCTGACCGGCGAGCGCACCGCGGCGCTGGAGACGGTGACGATCTACGCCAACAGCCACTACGTCACGCCGCGCCCGACGATCCGCCAGGCCATCGGCCACATCAAGACCGAGCTGAAGGAACGCCTCGCCTGGTTCGAGAAGAACGAGAAGCTGCTGGAGGCACAGCGGCTGGAGCAGCGCACCGGCTTCGACCTCGAGCTGCTGGAAACGACCGGCCACTGCGCCGGCATCGAGAACTATTCGCGGTATCTGACGGGCCGCGCGCCGGGCGACCCGCCGCCGACCCTGTTCGAGTACCTGCCGGACGACGCGCTGCTGATCGTCGACGAGAGCCACGTGACGGTCCCGCAGATCGGCGGCATGTTCCGCGGCGACTTCAACCGCAAGTCGACGCTCGCCGAGTTCGGCTTCCGCCTGCCGTCCTGCGTCGACAACCGGCCGCTCAAGTTCGAGGAATGGGACGCGATGCGCCCGCAGACGGTCTGCGTCTCGGCGACGCCCGGCCCGTGGGAAATGGACCGGACGGGCGGCGTGTTCGTCGAGCAGATCATCCGGCCCACAGGGCTGATCGACCCGGTCTGCATCGTCCGGCCCGTGGGGAGCCAGGTCGACGACCTGCTGCACGAGTGCCGCCAGTGCATCGAGAAGAACCAGCGCGTCCTCGTCACCACGCTGACCAAGCGCATGGCCGAGGATCTGACGGAATACATGCAGGAGGCCGGCATCCGCGTGCGCTACCTGCATTCGGACGTCGACACCCTCGAGCGCATCGAGATCATCCGCGATCTCCGGCTCGGCGCATTCGACGTGCTCGTCGGCATCAACCTGCTGCGCGAGGGGCTCGACATTCCCGAATGCGCGCTGGTCGCCATCCTCGACGCGGACAAGGAAGGCTTTCTGCGCTCCCGCACGTCCCTCGTGCAGACAATCGGCCGGGCCGCCCGTAACCTCGACGGCCGCGTGATCCTCTACGCCGACAACATGACGGATTCGCTGCAATACGCGATCGACGAGACCAACCGCCGCCGCGAGAAGCAGGAGGCGTGGAACGCCGAGCACGGGATTACGCCGGAAAGCGTCAAGAAGGGCATCTCGGACATCCTCGAGACCGTCTACGCCCAGGATTCGTACACCGTCCGGACGCTCGACGAGGAGAACGCGCATCTCGTCGGCCACAATCTGCAAAGCTACATCGACGATCTCGACGAGCGCATGAAGGACGCCGCCGCCAATCTCGAGTTCGAGGAGGCCGCGCGGCTGCGCGACGAGATCCGCCGCCTCGAGAACATGGAGCTCGGCGTCGCGCCGATGGGCCCCAAACGCCTCGCCGCCCGCATCGACGCGGCCAAGCGCGGCCAGGGGAACGCCAAGTACCGGAAGAAGAAGCGGCGGTAGGAAAATTGACGGCCATGTCCCGCGGATGAACAGGACCGGACCTCCAAATTTCGAAAAATCGCACATCGCTGCATTTCGGGACACTTCTGATTGTCCCGAAATGGCAAGTCGCAAGCCGACACCGCACTAATACTTTGAATATAAAGAATAATTTATTGGCATAGAACTTGCACCCCCTCCTCCAGCGAACTGGAGGAACGGAAATGGCTGGTTTTACCGAAACGACGAGAAAAATGCTGGAGTGGGCGTTGGGCGCGACGACGGCGGTTGGCTTTTTGATGCTCATACTGTGTCCGGCGGCTGCAAACCCGGCAGAGCGACATGACGGAAAACAGAAGCTGCAGGAATACAGCCCCAAGGCATTCGAAAAGGCTACCAAGGACTATCTCTCGGGCAATTTCAGTACCGCCAACCGCCGTTGGTTCGAATTGGCGCAGGCCAACGATTCGGCCGCCCAATACAACATCGGCCTCATGTATTACTACGGACAGGGTGTCAGGCGAGACGCGCTGGAAGCGATGAAGTGGTTTCTCATTTTGACAGCCAACGGCAGGGGCAAGGCGCGAGCCGCCATTCAGCGGCTAACGCCGGTTGTTGAACCTTTCCTCATTGCGGAGGCGAGGACGCGCGCCGAGCGCTGGCTTCGCAAACGCGAGGCGTCACGCCCCGACGCAAAAAATTGGAGACCGTGACTCAGCGCATGAGGCGAACTAGAAACCGATAAGTTTCTGTACCGTCCGTCGCTTCGAAAGTCATGCGGCTGGACCGCTGTCGCCGTTCTGGGATTTCTTCGGATCACCTTCCGTCTTCGGCAGGATGACGTCCGACAGCAGCGCGTAGTCGTCGGCGCGGTGCTCGCGGATGATTTCCTGGATCCGGTCGGACGGCGTGCCGTAACCGCGCATGACCTGCTCGCCGAGATGGAGGCTGAGCTCGTAGGTCTCGTGCACGATGCCGCTGGCGCCGGCCTCGTTCAGGCGCCGCTTGTGGGCGTTGTCGCGGGCGCGGACGAAGATCTCGAGCCGGGGAAAGCGGCGATGCAGCAGGTTCACGGCGCGCTCCGCGGCGATGGCGTTGTCGATGATGATGACCGCGGCCCGCGCCCGGTCGGCGCCGAGCGCCTCCAGCACCTCGACCCGGCTCGCATCGCCGAAATAGACCGACAGGCCCTGCGCGCGCGCCTCGGCGACGCGGGTCGGCTCGAACTCGACGGCGACGTAGGGAATGTTGGCCGCCGCCAGCGTCTTCACGACCGACTGGCCGACGCGGCCGAACCCGGCGACGATGACATGGTCCTTGAGGTCGGCGCTCTCGGCCCGCATGTCGTCGCTGGTATCGGCGAGCTGCGCCTCCAGATAGTTGTGCAGCCGGCTGCCGACGAACGCGAGCAGCGGCGTGACCGCCATCGACAGCGCGATGGCGGCGGCGAGGATGGTCGCGTCGCGCCGCTGTATCAGGTCGGCCTCGCCGGCCAGCGCGAACAGGACGAAACCGAATTCGCCCGCCTAGCCGAGCACCAGCGCCGTATTGACGCTGACGCCGTTCGACGCGCCGGTCGCGTGGCACAGCCCGAAGATGATCGCGGTCTTGAGCGCGATCAGCCCGACGACCATGCCGAGCAGCAGCAGGGCGTTATCGGCGATGACGCCGAGGTCGAGACCGATGCCGACCGTCATGAAGAACAGGCCGAGCAGCAGGCCGCGGAACGGCTGGATGTCCGCCGCGACCTGATGCCTGTATTCGGTCTCCGCCAGCAGGATGCCCGTAAGAAATCCGCCGATGGCGAGCGAGAGGCCCATGGTCGCGGTCATCCAGCTCATGCCCAGGAGGACGGCGAGCGTGACGGCGGCGAACAGCTCGGCGCTGCGCCCGACCGCGATGACGCGGAACAGCGGCCGCAGGACCAGCCGGCCGACGATCGCGACGCCGGCGAGCGCCAGCGTCGCCTTGAGCAGCGTGAGCAGCACCGATCCGGTCGAGCCGTGATCGCCGCCCGCCAGCACCGGCACCAGCGCCAGCAGCGGCACGACGGCGAGGTCCTGCAACAGAAGGACGGCGAAGGCGAGACGGCCGCGCCGCGAGGCGAGCTCGCCGCGCTCGGACAGCAGCTGGAGGACGACCGCGGTCGAGGACAGCGCGAGACCGCCGCCCACGATCACCGCCGCCTCGACGGTGAAGCCCGCCCCCCATGCGATCAGCGCGATGACCAGCGTCGTGAGGACGACCTGCGCCGTGCCGAGCCCGAAGATCTGGTTCCGGATCAGCCGCAGACGGTCGACATTGAGCTCGAGACCGACCGTGAACAAAAGAAATACGACGCCCAGCTCGGCGATGTTGTGGACGGACTTGGAGCCGCTGACCAGCGCCAGGATGCCGGGGCCGATGATGACGCCGGCGACCAGGTACCCGAGGACCAGACTCGAGCGCAAACGCTGGAAAACCGGGGCAACGACGACCGCCGCGATCAGAAAGATCAGCGTTTCGGCAAGAAAAGAGACGTCGTGCATTCGCCCTGTATTGCTGCTGGCGGGACCCCTTGCCGAGCAACTTAACCGTCGGACGGCAGTTTGGCCAAGCAATCCGGGAGAAACGCAGGTAAGGAACTGGTAAACAAGTTAATCGATACCATATTACCTGCTAGCTTTGCCGACGGTTACCGGCGTCCAGATATGGCGACCGGCGGCGAAGGGGGTTGGGAAATTCCGACCGACGGGGGCTGCCTTCGGTCACACGCAACAAGTAGACGCCGACGTATCTGTCGAATGACTTATGTTTTGATTGCTGCCGGCTTCGCGCTGCTCCTTATCGGCGGCGAGGCCGTCGTTCGCGGCTCGGTCTCGCTGGCGCACCGGCTCGGTGTGTCGCCGCTGATCGTCGGCCTGACGATCGTCGGCTTCGGCACGTCGCTTCCCGAAATGGTGGTCAGCGTCAACGCCGCGCTGGTCGACGCGCCCGGTCTCGCGATCGGCAACGTCATCGGCAGCAACATCGCCAATATCCTGCTTATCCTCGGCATCGCCGCGATGATCATGCCCGTCGCCGTGCACCCCAGGGCCGTGACCCGCGACATGGCCTGCATGTCGGGCGCCACGGTGATCTTCGTGGGCGTCGGCATGACGGGCTGGCTTCTCTGGTGGCAGGGCGCGCTGATGCTCGCCGTGCTCACGGCCTATATCGGGTTCACGATCTGGCACGACAGCAAGACGAACGATGCGGTGGCCGAGCTTCACAAGGAGGAAGCCGAGGAGATCTCCGAAGTTCCCCTGCGGACGCTGAACGTCGCGCTGATCGTCGTCGCAGGCCTCTTTGCCGTCGTCGTCGGCGCGGAATGGCTGGTGACGGGCGCGACGACGCTCGCCCGCGACTTCGGCGTTCCCGAAGAAGTGATCGGCCTGACGCTGGTCGCGCTCGGCACGTCGCTGCCCGAGCTTGCGACGTCCATCGTGGCGGCCTGCCGCGGGCACTCCGACGTCTGCGTGGGCAACATCATCGGCAGCAACATGTTCAACCTGTTCGGCATCGCCGGACTGACCTCGCTGTTCGCGCCGCTGCCGTTCTCGGAAAAGATCATCAGTTTCGACCTGTGGGCGATGCTGGGCGCCACCGCGATCATGATTCCCTTCATGATCACCGGCCTCCGCGTCGGCCGGTTCGAGGGCCTGATCCTGCTGCTTGCCTACGGCGGCTACCTGCTGGCCCACTTCCTCGGAATCAGCGGCCGCGCCTGAGCGCGGCACCGCGACCGGCGGCGGCTTGAACAGCCGGGCCGGATGGCCCATTTTCGCCCAATGACATCGTCTCCTCCCGGATCGAAAGGCGCGAACGCGCTCGTCACCGGCGCCCGCCAGCGCATCGGCCGGGCGATTGCCCTCGCACTTGCAGGCGACGGCTGGACCGTGGGCATTCACGTCCGCGAACCGGGGCCCGACGCGGGAGCGTTGCTGGACGAGGTCGCGGCCGCCGGCGGAACGGCCTATGTCGTGGCCGGCGACCTGCGCGACGACGGGGCGTGCGCGCGGATGATGGCGTCCGCCGCCGACGCGGCCGGCCCCGTAACGTGCCTCGTCAACAACGCCTCGCTGTTCGAACGGGACGAGCTCGCCACCGTCAGCCGCGAGAGCTGGGACGGGCACATGGAGACGAATCTCTGGGCGCCCGTGCTGCTGTCGCAGGCGATGGCGGCCGGCCTGCCGCCGGGCGCGGAGGGCAACATCGTCAACATCGTCGACCAGCGCGCGGCCAACGTGTCGCCGGGCTTCCTCTCCTATTCCGTCAGCAAGTCGGCGCTGTGGGCGCTGACGCAGAACCTCGCGCTGTCGCTCGCGCCCTCGATCCGGGTGAACGCGATCGGGCCGGGCCCGACGCTTCCGAGCCCGCGCCAGACCGAAGAGCAGTTCGCGCGCCAGGCGGCGCGCGTGCCGCTGGGCCATGGCGCGACGCCCGAGGAGATCGCGAACGGGGTTCGCTATATACTCGCCTCGCCGTCGATGACCGGACAGATGATCGCCCTCGACGGCGGACAGCATCTCGGGTGGGATCACCCGGGCCCCGGCGGGAACCCGGTCGAGGAATGAGCCAGCCGGACGTCAGGAGCAAGAGACCGACATGACAGTCAACCGAACCGCCTTTGCCGCGCCCGCGCACGACACCGCGCCCGGCGTCCGGCGCGTCTTCGTCACCGACCTGGTGCTCGACTGCCTGATCGGCGTCCACCGGCACGAAAAGGACGGCACGCAGCGCGTCCGGATCAATCTCGATCTTTCCGTGGCGGAATCCGCGCACCCGGTCGACGACCGCCTGTCCAACGTCCTGTGCTACGAAGACGTGATCACGAAAGTCCGGGCGCTTGCGTCTGCGGGACACGTCAATCTGGTCGAAACGCTGGCGGAGCGAGTCGCGGCGCTGTGTCTGGCCGAACCGGACGTGCTTTCGGCCCGCGTCCGCGTAGAAAAACTCGACGTGTTTTCCGACGCGGCCAGTGTCGGCGTTGAAATCGAGCGCACCAACTGAATAACCAAGTAAAGCCCGCGCGCCTGACTGAATGAATACGCCGGCAGTTGTGCACATCGCACGGCGTTAACCGATGTAATTGAAATTTAACCTTAAATTAACAATGCCTTAACGGACGACTCAGGGCGAAGACCAAATTTATATCAATATTTCAAATACTTATACCGTATCTCGCAGCTGGGTTAGCCGGAAGGCCTGCGGAATGTCAATAAGGTCAATCGTCCGAATTTCTCCTTTATCGACAGGGTTATCCACAGATTCGGTGGATAAGGAAAACGCCGTACGGCCGTCGATTCGACCCGCCCGCCGCGCAGGTCCGAGGTCCCGGCCGGCCGAATATTACTGTAGTATTCGGCCATGAATTCCGAAACGAAGGCGGACGACCGGCTTTCCGGCGCAGAGCTGATCGCGGCGCGGCTGCGGCTGCTGCCGTCGGGTCCGGGCGTCTACCGGATGCTCGACGAGACCGGCAAGCCGCTGTACGTGGGCAAGGCGCGCAGCCTGAAGAAACGCGTCGCCGCCTACGCCCGCCCCGCGCGCCTGCCCGAGCGGCTGCGCATGATGGTGGCGCAGACGGTGGATCTGGTCGTCGTCACGACCCATACCGAAGCGGAAGCGCTGCTGCTGGAAAGCAACCTGATCAAGGAGCTCAAGCCGCGCTACAACATCATCCTGCGCGACGACAAGTCGTTCCCGTTCATCCTGCTGCGGACCGGCACCGACTGGGCGCAGCTCGTCAAGCACCGCGGCGCGCGGAACGCCAAGGGCGAGTATTTCGGCCCGTTCGCGTCCGCCGGCGCGGTCAACCGGACGCTCAACACGCTGCAGAAGGTGTTTCCGCTGCGGAACTGCTCCGACAGCATCTTCGCGAGCCGCACGCGGCCCTGCCTCCAGTACCAGATCAAGCGCTGCACCGCGCCCTGCGTGGGCCTGATCGAGCGCGAGGACTACGACGAGATCGTCGAACAGACGCGCTCCTTCCTCAGCGGCGAGAGCCGCGACCTGCAGCGCACCCTGTCGAAGCGCATGGAAGAAGCGAGCGATGCGCTCGATTTCGAGACGGCGGCGATCTACCGCGACCGCATCCGGGCGCTGACCCAGATCCAGGCGCGCCAGGGCATCAACGTGGAGTCGCTGGGCGAGGCCGACGTGATCGCCGCCCATCAGGAAGGCGGCAACACCTGCATCGAGGTGTTCTTCTACCGGGCCGGCCAGAACTACGGCAACCGAACCTACTACCCGAGCCATGCCCGCACGATTCCGCCCGAGGAGGTGCTCGAAGCCTTCGTCGGCCAGTTCTATATCGACAAGCGGCCGCCGACGACCGTGCTGGTGAGCCACGACCTGCCCAACGAGGCGCTGGTCGCCGAGGCGCTTTCCGTGCGCGCCGAACGCAAGGTGTCGGTCTCGCGGCCGCAGCGCGGCACGCGGCGCCAGCTGATGGACAGCGCGGTCGCGAACGCGCGCGAGGCGCTGGTCAGGCGCCTGTCGGAGAGCAGCGCGCAGCGGAAGCTGCTCGACGGCGTCGCAGACGCGCTCGGCCTCGACGGGCCGCCGCAGCGGATCGAGATATACGACAACAGCCACATATCGGGCACCAACGCGCTCGGCGCCATGGTCGTCTCGGGCCCGGAGGGGCTGGAGAAGAACGCCTACCGGCGCTTCAACATCCGCAGCAAGGAGATCGCGCCGGGCGACGATTACGGCATGATGCGCGAGGTGCTGACGCGCCGCTTCGGCCGCGCGCTGCGCGAGGACCCGGACCGCGAGGGCGGCACCTGGCCAGATCTCGTGATCATCGACGGCGGCCAGGGCCAGCTCTCGGTCGCGATGGAGGTTTTCGACGAGCTCGGCATCACCGACCAGCCGATCGTCTCGATCGCCAAGGGGCCGGACCGGAACGCCGGTCGCGAGCGCTTCTACATGCCCGACCGCAGCCCGTTTTCCTTGCCGTTACAGGACCCTATCTTGTATTTCATGCAGCGGCTGCGCGACGAGGCCCACCGGTTCGCCATCGGCAGCCACCGGAACCGCCGCAGCAAGGCGATCGAACGCTCGGCGATCGACGAGATCGACGGTATCGGCGCGAAACGCAAGCGCGCGCTGCTTAATCATTTCGGCTCCGCCGCGAGCGTGGCGCGGGCCGGACTGGCGGACCTGGAGAAGGTCGAAGGGATCAGCACGACGGTGGCGAAGAGGATTTATGACCACTTCCATACCGATGCCTGAGGGACGCGCGGCATGGAGCTGACGCTGCCCAATGCGCTGACGCTGATGCGCGTCGCGGTCATCCCGCTGTTCGTCGCGTTCTTCTTTCTCGAGAGCGCCGCCGGCCAGTGGCTCGCCTGCGGCGTGTTCGTCGCCGCCGCGATCACCGATTTCTTCGACGGCTATCTTGCGCGGACGCGCAACGAGCTGTCGGATTTCGGCCGTTTCCTCGACCCGGTCGCCGACAAGCTGCTGGTCGCCGCGGCGTTGCTGATGATGGTGGGTTTCGGACAGATTTCAGGGATTTCCATCGTCCCGGCCGTGGTCATCCTGTGCCGCGAGATACTGGTTTCCGGTCTGCGGGAATACCTCGCCGGGCGCAGCGTCGGCCTTCCCGTCAGCACGCTGGCCAAGTGGAAGACGACGATCCAGATGGTCGCGCTGCCGGTGCTGATCGTCGGCGACGCGGCGCACCCGACGATCCCGGCGGACATCCCGGTCCGGCTGATCGGCGAGGGGTTCCTGTGGGCGGCCGCGGCGATCACGCTGGTGACCGGCTACGACTACCTGCGATCGGGCCTCCGCCACATGGACGCGCCGGACGGAGCACGCCCCGAATGAGCGCAACCGCCACGACGGGACCCGCCGTCTTCGGCATCACCGGCTGGAGCGGCAGCGGCAAGACCGCGCTGATCGTCGCCCTGATCCCGGAGTTCCGCCGCCGCGGCTACCGCGTCGCCACGATCAAGCATGCGCACCACGATTTCGATATCGACAAGCCGGAGAAGGATTCGCACAAGCACCGGACGGCGGGCGCGACGGAGACCGTGATATCGTCGGCCAACCGCTGGGCGATCGTCCACGAAAACCGCGGCGCGCCGGAGCCCGCCCTGCCCGACCTGATCGCGCGCCTGTCGCCGACCGACATCGTCCTCGTCGAGGGCTACAAGTCGCACCCGCATCCCAAGATCGAAGTATACCGGCCGTCGATGGGCGCACCACTGCTGTGCGCCGAGAACTCGACGATCCGGGCCGTGGCCAGCGACGCGCCGGTCGAGGGTGCGGCCGTGCCGGTGATCGACCTCAACGACCCGGCCGACGTGACCGCCTTCATCCTGTCCCAGTGCGGGCTCGACGAACGCCTGACGGGGGTCGTCTGACATGGCGCAGCTTTCGGACGACTGCTTCGCCTTCGGCGGCGAACTGATGCGGACCGCGGAAGCGCTGGCGATGCTGTCCGACCGGCTCGACGTCGTTGTCGACGCCGAGAAGGTCGCATTGCGCGACGCCCTCGGCCGTATCCTCGCCGAGGACGTCATCTCCGAGCGGCCGGTGCCGCCGCATGACAATGCCGCGGTCGACGGCTACGCTGTCCGGTTTGAGGACCTCGACGCGGACGCCAACACCTCGCTGAGGGTCGGCGGCCGTGTCGCGGCAGGAGAGACGCTCGGCCGCGCGGTTTCCGCCGGCGAGGCGATCCGCATCTTTACCGGCGCGCCCATGCCGGACGGCGCCGACACCGTGCTGATGCAGGAGGATTGCGAGACCGACGGCGACACCGTCGTCATTCCGCCGGGCATCAAACGGGGCGCCAACCGGCGGTTCGCGGGCGAGGATATCGAAGCCGGCGCGACCATCCTCGAAGCGGGCGCACGCCTCCGGCCGCAGGATATCGGCCTCGCCGCCTCGATCGGTCTCACCGCGCTCCCGGTCCATCGACGGCTGCGCGTGGCGCTGTTCTCGACCGGCGACGAGGTGCGCGATACCGGCGAGGCGCTGCCGCCCGGCTGCATCTACGACGCCAACCGCTATTCCGTCGCAGCCGCGCTGGAACGGCTCGGCTGCGCGGTGGCGGACCTGGGGATCCTGCCCGACGACCGCGCGGTGATCGAAAAGACGCTGGGCGAAGCAGCCGACGGCCACGACTTGATCATGACGTCGGGCGGCGTGTCGACCGGCGAGGAGGATCACGTGCGCCAGGCCGTCGAGGCGCTCGGCAGCATCCATTTCTGGCGCCTCGCGATCCGGCCGGGTCGGCCGCTCGCGCTCGGCCAGATCAGGAAGGTGCCGTTCATCGGCCTTCCCGGAAACCCGGTCGCCGTGCTGGTGACTTTCATGCGTTTCGCCCGGCCCGCGATCCTGCGGCTGGCGGGCGCGCGGGTCACCGAGCCGCTGGTCTACCGGGTTCCGACCGACTTCGACATCAAGAAGAAGGAAGGCCGCCGCGAATGGCTGCGCGTCAGCCTGGAGCGCGGCCCGGACGGCGCGCCGGTGCTGCGCAAGTTCCCGCGCGACGGCGCAGGCATCCTGACCTCCATGGTCCAGACCGACGGGCTGGTCGAGCTCCCCGAGGAGTTGACTCGGCTGGAGGCGGGCACCATGGTCGATTTTCTTCCCTTCAGCGAGTTCGCGTGATGCAGGTACTCTATTTCGGCTGGGTCAAATCCAAGATCGGCATCGGCCAGGAACAGGTTTCGCCGCCCGACGGCGTCGAGAGCGTCGGCGAGCTGATCGACTGGCTCAAGGCGCGCGGCGGCGGCTACGAGGTCGCGTTCGCCGACGCGGCGGAGATTCGCGCGGCCGTCAATCACGAGATCGCACCGCACGAAGCCCCTATCAAGGAAGGCGACGAGGTCGCATTGTTCCCGCCGATGACGGGGGGCTGAGCCCATGATCCGGGTCCAGACCGAGGATTTCGACGTGGGTGCGGAGATCGGCCGCATTACGGACGGCAATCCGGAAATCGGCGGCCTCGCGAGCTTCCTCGGCCTCGTTCGCGATTTCGCGGGCGACGAGAAGATCAGCGCGATGACGCTGGAGCATTATCCCGGCATGACCGAAAAGCAGCTAGAAAAGCTCGAGGCCGAGGCGCGGGAGCGCTGGGAGCTGCAGGACGTGCTGATCATCCACCGCTTCGGACGGCTGGAGCCGGGCGAGCGCATCGTCCTTGTCGCCACCGCCGCGCCGCACCGCGAGGCGGCGCTCGAAAGCTGCGCCTTCCTGATCGACTGGCTGAAGACCAAGGCGCCGTTCTGGAAGCTGGAAGACCGCGAGACGGGACCCTCCTGGGTCGCTGCGCGCGAAGAGGACGAGGTCGCCGCCGACCGCTGGGTCCGCGTTTCAGATAAATAGGCTTTTTTCCGCTGGCGCGGGCACGGGCCGGCGGCGCCGATACAAAAAGTATCAGGCAGCCGCGGCCGCGTTGCCGCGCACGAGCTTGTCGTAATCTTCCATCAGCGTCCGGCTGACCGTGCCGACCTGGAAATTCCAGTCGTCGATCTGACCGACGGGCGTGACTTCCGCGGCGGTGCCGGTGACGAACACTTCGTCCGTCTTGGCGAATTCCTCCGGCATGATCGAGCGTTCGATGACCTCGTAGCCGCGATCCTTCGCGAGCCCGATGACCGTCTGGCGCGTGATGCCGTCGAGGAAGCAGTCGGGCGTCGGCGTATGGATCTTGCCGTCCTGGATCAGGAAGATATTTGCGCCGGTCGATTCGGCGACCTGGCCGCGCCAGTCGAGCATCAGCGCATCGTCGAAACCGTCGGCCTCGGCGGAATGCTTCGACAGCGTGCAGATCATGTAGAGACCCGCCGCCTTGGCATGCACCGGCGCGGTGTCGGGCGCGGGGCGCCGCCACTTCGACGTCTTGAGCCGGATGCCGCGCAGCCGCGCTTCGGGCGAGAAATAGGACGGCCATTCCCAGACCGCGATCGCGACGTTGATCTTCGTCTGCTGGGCGGAGACGCCCATCATCTCGCTGCCCCGCCAGGCGACCGGGCGGACATAGGCGTCGGCAAAGCCCTGCGACGCGACGGTGTCGAGCGTCGCCTGCTCCAGCTCCTCCAGCGTGAAGGGAATCTTGAAGCCGAGTTCCTTGCCCGAATCCAGCAGGCGCTGCGTATGCTCGCGGAGCTTGAACACCTCGCCGTTATAGACGCGCTCTCCCTCGAACACGCAGCTGCCGTAATGCAGGCCGTGCGACAATACGTGTATACGGCTGTCCCGCCACGGCACCAGCTTGCCGTTGAACCAGATATCGCCGTCCTGATCGTCGAAGTTGATCATTTTTTATTGCTCCGCGTATCGCCGAAAAGACACAACATTACGAATGTGGGTTGCGGTGAGTAACATTCAGAGGCATATATGTCAATATGACTGACATAAAAACACCGATCAATCCGCGCTTCCTCAGGGAGGAAGACATCCGTCAGGGGATGGAGCTGCTGTATTTCGCCTATCGCGACTTCACGGCGGAACCGGACGAGATCCTCGCCGAGTACGGTTTCGGCCGCGCGCATCACCGCGTCATCTATTTCGTGGGCCGCAACCCGAAGATCACGGTCTCCGACCTGCTGGCGATCCTGAAGATCACCAAGCAGAGCCTGTCGCGCGTTCTCGGCCAGCTGGTGCGCGAGGAATTCATCATGCAGCACGAAGGCGTCACCGACCGGCGCCAGCGCCTGCTGGAGCTGACGCCGAAGGGCGTCGAGCTCGAACGGCGCCTGTCCGAAAGCCAGCGCCGCCGTTTCGCCGACGCCTACCGCGAGGCGGGCGCGGAAGCCGTTCAGGGATACCGGCAGGTGCTGATGGGCATGATCGGGCCGGAAGACCGCAAACGCGTGTTCGGCGAACGGAGCGCGGAAGAACGGTTCGACGGCGACGAGGACTGACGCGAAGTCCGAAACGGGCGGTCAGACCCGGATCGACCCCTCCATGAACAGCGACGCCCGGCCACCGATGCCGACCCGGTCGCCGCGATCCTCGCAGATCAGCACTCCGCCGCGCGCCGAGATCTGGCGCGCCTCCAGCCTCTTCCTGCCGAGCCGCTCCGCCCAGTAGGGCGTCAGCGTGCAGTGCGCCGACCCCGTCACCGGATCTTCGGGGATGCCGTAGGACGGCGCGAAGAAGCGCGAGACGAAATCGCAGTCCGCATAGTCGCCGTCCCCGTCCCTTCCTCCGGGCGCGGTGACGATGACGCAGCGGGGATGGGCAGACGCGATCGCCGCCATGTCGGGATCGAGGGCGCGGACCTGTTCGGCGCTGTCCAGCACGACCATCCAGTTGGGTCCGGAGAAGGCCTCGGCCGGCGTCGCGCCGAGCCCCGCCGCGAGGACGTCCGGTAGGGCGGCGGCGGCCCTGGGATAGACGGGAAAATCCATGAACAGCAGGTCGCCCTCGGCCTCGACGGTCAGCGTGCCGCTACATGAGGAAAAGCTGACGGACGTCCGGCCCGGCGCGAGCCGGTTGAAGACGACCCAGGCCGAGGCGAGCGTCGCATGGCCGCAGAGATCGATCTCGGCCGTCGGCGTGAACCAGCGGAGCGCATAGCCGTCTTTCCCGTCGACCTCGGCCGGAACGAAAAAGGCGGTCTCCGACAGATTGTTCTCGGCGGCGATGCTCTGCATCAGCGCCTCGTCGATCCACGCGTCGAGCGGGCAGATCGCGGCCGGATTGCCGCCGAAGACGCGCTCGGAGAACGCGTCCAGCTGATAGAGGGGAATGTCCGCCATCGTCAGACGTGACGGAAGCTGTAGAGCGTGTGGGCGTGGTTGATGGGTCCGTGGCCCCGGCCGAAACCGGGCGCGGTGCGGATGGCCTCGGCGACGTAGGCCTGGGCGCGGCGAACGGCGTCGACCAGCGTATTGCCCTGGGCGAGACCGGTCGCGATCGCGGACGCGAGGCTGCAGCCGGTGCCGTGCGTATGCGCCGTCTGGATGCGCCTGGTCGCGAACCGGTGGACGCCGTCTTCGTCGACCAGCACGTCGATCAGCTCGTCGCCCTCCATGTGGCCGCCCTTCACCAGAACCGCCGCGGGCCCCATCGCGCGAAGCGTCCGCGCCGCCTCTTCCATGTCGCCGACCGAGCCGATGGAGGAACCGAGAAGCGCCTCGGCTTCGGGAATGTTGGGCGTGATCACCGTCGCGAGGGGCAGCAGGCTCTCCCGCAGCGTCCCCGCAGCATCCGCATCGAGCAGGGAAGCGCCGCCCTTGGCGACCATCACGGGATCGACCACCAGCGGTATCCCCGCCGCATCCGCGCGCAGCACCGAACAGACGGTGTCGATGACCTGGGCGCTGTGCAGCATGCCGGTCTTGATGCTGTCCGCGCCGATATCGCGCAGGACGACTTCCATCTGCTGGCGGATGAAGGCGATATCGACGGGCATTACTCCGTGAACGCCCTCGGTGTTCTGCGCGGTCAGCGCCGTGATCGCGGTCGCGGCGAACCCGTCCAGCGCCGTCACGGTCTTGATGTCGGCCTGGATGCCGGCGCCGCCGCCCGAATCCGACCCGGCGATGATGAGAACCCTGCCCTGCATTTACCTATCCGATTCTTTCCTGCCGCGGCGACGGTTCGCGCGTCAGGCCGTTGCGGTTTCGATGGCGCCGACGATCTCGGTGACGACAGCCTGCACCAGCGCGGAATCTTCGCCCTCCGCCATCACCCGGATCACCGGCTCGGTACCGGACTTCCGGATCAGGATACGCCCGGTCTTGCCCAGCCGGCCCTCGCCGTCCTTGACGGCCTTGATGACGGTGGCGTCTTCCAGCGGCGGCGCGCCCTTGAAGCGGACGTTTTCGAGAATCTGCGGCAGCGGCGTAAATCGGCGTCCGACCTCGCTGATCTTGCGGTCGGACTGCACCATCGCGGCGAGCACCTCGAGTCCCGCGACGAGGCCGTCGCCCGTCGTCGTGTAGTCGCTGAGCACGATATGGCCGGATTGCTCGCCGCCCACGTTGAAGCCGTGTTCTCGCATATGCTCGACGACGAAGCGGTCGCCGACCTGGGTGCGAACGGTCTCGAGCCCGAGCCCCTTGAGGTAGATTTCCAGACCGAGATTGGACATCACGGTCGCGACGATCCCATCGCCGCGCAGCCTGCCGTCGCGCTGCCAGCTTTCGGCGACGGTCGCCATCAGCTGGTCGCCGTCGAGCAGCTCGCCCGTCTCGTCGGCGACGAGAACCCGGTCGGCGTCGCCGTCGAGCGCGATACCGATATCGGCGCCGTGCTCGCGGACCATCCGGCACATCGTCCGGGTATCCGTGCTGCCGCAATATTTGTTGATGTTGAAGCCGTCGGGCTCGACCCCGGTGGTCACGACGTCGGCGCCCAGTTCCCACAACGCCGCGGGCGCGACCTTGTAGGCGGCGCCGTTAGCGCAATCGATGACGATCTTGAGCCCGTCGAGGCGGAGACCCTTCGGGAAGGTGTTCTTCACGAATTCGATGTAGCGGCCCTCGACGTCGTCGAGGCGCTTGGCGCGGCCGAGGTCGGACGAGCTCGCCAGATGCGGGGTCATGTCGGACTCGATCAGCCCCTCGATCTCCTCCTCGGTCTCGTCGGACAGCTTGTAGCCGTCCGGGCCGAACAGCTTGATGCCGTTATCCTCGAACGGGTTGTGCGAGGCCGAGATCATCACGCCGAGATCGGCCCTGAGGCTGCGTGTGAGCATCGCGACGGCCGGCGTCGGCATCGGGCCGACGAAGACCACGTCAATTCCCATCGCAACGAACCCGGCGGCCAGCGCCGGCTCCAGCATGTAGCCGGACAGGCGCGTGTCCTTGCCGATCACGACGCGGTGGCGGTGCGCGCCGCGCGTGAACATGTGCCCGGCGGCCATGCCGACCTTGAGCGCGATCTCCGCGGTCATCGGGTCGCTGTTCGCCGACCCCCGAATACCGTCCGTTCCGAAGAGTTTCCGAGCCATTATTTCCGATCCGTCCGGCGCGCCGTTCAGGCGCGGTTTTGCGGTCCCTTATAGCAAGTTCGCGCCCCGGATTCACGTCCCGCGCGGCAAAGCGTCCCAGATATCGAGCGCCTGCCGGGCGGCGGCCACATCGTGGACGCGGTGGATCTGCACGCCGCGGGACAGCGCGATCAGCGTCGCGGCGACGGTGCCGGGCAGGCGATCCCCGGGCGCCTCGATTCCCGCGATCCGGCCGATGAAGCTCTTTCGCGAGACGCCGATCGCGACCGCGCAGCCGATGCCGTGAAACATCCCGGCCCGGTCGAGGATTTCCATGTTGTGAACGTCCGTCTTGCCGAAACCGATGCCGGGGTCGACAGCGATGCGCTCCCGCGGGATACCGGCCGCGACGCAGGCGTCCGCGCGGTCGCCGAGCCATGCGCGGATGTCGGAGGAGGCGAGCTTGTACCGGGGGGCCGCCTGCATCGTCTCGGGCGTGCCCTGGATATGCATGAGGACGACCGAGAGGCCGCTTGCCGCCACGGCGTCGAGCGCCGCCGGATCGTGGCTCAGCGCGGTCACGTCGTTCACGATCCGTGCGCCGCCGGCCGCCGCGACCCGCATGGTTTCCGCGTTTCGGGTGTCGACGGATACGACGAGCCCCGCGCCCGCAGCCGCTTCGATCACCGGCATCACGCGGTCGATTTCCTCGGCAACCGAAATTGCCGCCGCCCCGGGTCGCGTGGATTCACCGCCAATATCGACGATATCTGCTCCCTCTTCCGCCAGCGCAATCGCACGCGCCGCCGCATTCGTAGGTTCTGCGTAGTCGCCTCCATCCGAGAAGCTGTCAGGAGTGACGTTGACGATCCCCATGATCCGGGGCCGGTCGAGCAGGACGCCGGCGAACGGCGCGCGCGCTTCGGCGATCGGCGCGCATTCCGCGGTCGCCAGTCCCGGCGCCGCTGTCCGCCCCGCGACGGTGCCGGTCCC